>CAZWPV010000242.1:0-4990 GCA_964635485.1 uncultured Anaerolineales bacterium | reverse complement strand
CGTGCCGGGCACCTGGTCTGTTTCATCAGGAGGTGTGTCATGAAACGCTCGATTCGCATCCTGCATCTTGCGTCCTGCGCCCTGCTCATTCTCCTTGCGGCTATGGCGCCCTCCGTCCTGGCCCAGGAGGGTACCCGTATCATCTTTCTGCATCACTCCTGCGGCGAGAACTTGATCAACGAGGGCGGCGTGCGCGAAGGGCTCACCGGGCGGGGGTACGAGTTTTACGACCACGGCTACAACGATGAAGGATTACGCGATGCTGACGGCTCGTACACGGGCCGGAACTTTGACGTGCCGGGCGATAACACCGACCCCGATGGCATCGCCGAGATTTTCCGGCAGCCGTTGCACGACCCGCCGGATAACACCTTCAGCCACCTGATGCAGTACGACGTCATCGCTTTCAAATCCTGTTACCCCGCCAGCAACATCGGTGACGACGAGCAGTTGGACGAGTACAAGGGCTACTATCTCGCCGTCCGCGACCGGATGGACGAGTACCCGGACAAGCTGTTCATCGTCGTCACCCAGCCGCCGCAAGTGCCCGGTTCGAGCGACCGGGACGAATCACGGCGGGCGCGCGCGCTGGCGGATTGGCTCAAGTCGGATGAGTTTCTGAGTGGTCATCCCAACGTCTTTACCTTCGACTTTTTCGGGCTGCTGGCCGGGCCGGACAACTTCTTGCGGCCCGAGTATCGCTACGACGACTACGATGGCCATCCCAACGAGCGCGCCAACCGCGAGATCGGCCCGCTGTTCGTAGACTTTGTCGATGAGGCGATCCACAGCTACGCAGGTGGCGGGCCGCGTCCCACGCCCGGAGTGGCCGTGGAGACCGTTGTTCCCAGCCTGGAATCCCCCGGGGCCACAGCACCGCCTTCCACAGCCGGTATGCTCGACGATTTCGAGACCGGTATCGGTGCCTGGTACGTCGACATCGGGGAGGGGGCCGTGACCGAGTGCGAGGCAGATACCGAAGCGGCCCACGGCGGAGCCGCCTCCCTGCGTATGCAGTACGACGTCCCTTCCGACGGGTGGGGCGGCTGCGGCCATTCCTTCGAAGTGCGCCAGGACTGGAGCGGCGCGGGCGGGCTTTCGCTGTGGCTGCGCTCCGATGCAGAGAGCCGCTGGGTCACGCTGGTGGTATTCGCCGGCGAGCCTGACGAACCGACGCCATTTGAGGTAGGGATCGAGGTGGGCGCGAATTGGGAGCAGTTTATCTTCCAATGGGCCGACTTTGTGAAAGCAGAGTGGGTGGGTGATGCCGGGCTGCCCGCTTTCGACCCGGCGCAGGTGGTGAGCTATGCGCTCTACGCGGGCGAAGGCGATGCGGGCACGATTTGGGTGGACGACGTCGTCCTGGTTAGCGGCGAGGAGCCGCCGCCTGTCATCGCCCCGGCGCCAGGTGAGCCCGTGACCCCTACGGAGGAGCCGGGCGAGGACGACGAGTCGGGCGGCCTCTGCGGCGGCGCGATGGCCTTGCCGCTGGCCGCGCTGGGCGTCTTTCTGGTAGCCCGCCGCCGACGCAGGCAGCGCGATTCGGAAATCACAGCTACTGGTTGAGGACCTACTCCCTCCCCCTCTTGGGGGAGGGCCGGGGGGGGAGGCGGGGTGGCTTCAAGTCTAGTTGCCCCTTCGCTCCCCCGTGGTATAATCTCATCCTATGACCGATCTTGTGACGTGCCCTGATGAGCGCCGTCCTGTCAGGCTCGCGCTGGACTATGTGAACTATCCCGAGGGCTCGGTGCTGATCGAGCTGGGCTGCACCCGCGTGCTTTGCAATGCCCGCCTCGTCCGGCATCAACGCGAGGCGCTGGGGTGAGATCGTCTACTTTTACGCCCAGGCAGCGCCGCGTGCTCCTGCTGATGATCCTGGCGGTCGTCGCCGTCTTTGCTGCGCTGGTCGGCTTCGTCGTGACCTCCCTGCATGGGCAGAATTCCACCCCTGTCGCGCCGACCTCGCCGCCGACGCCTCTGCCCCCGACGGTTCCCCCAGTGACTCTGCCGGCGACCGTTTTCCCCACGGCAGAACCGGCGGAGGGTATCCTATCCCACGTGCAGGCTGCCCGCTTGCTCGATCAGATCGAACGGCAGGTGGAGACGGTGCGCGGCCTTGTCCCACGCGCCGAGGTGCCGCTCAACTTTCTCGGCGAGCGTGAGATGTCCACCTTCCTGCAGCGGCTTTACGTCGAGCGCGACCCGGAGGCTCAATTGCTGCCCTATACCGCCCTGGGGCTGTTGCCCGATGTACCGATCTCCATCCAAGTCGATCGAGCGGTGGGGGCCTACATACTTGAGGAGAAGCAGCTCTACGTGGTCACCGACCCGTCGGAGGTCGACGCCGACGACAGGGTGTTGTTGCTGGCGCGCGCCTACGGCCGCGCGCTGCAGGATCAGCATTTCGACCTAGAGGCAGCACAGGCTCGCGCCAAGTCCACCGATGCCAGGCTGGCCGTGGCGGCGCTGGTGGAGGGGGATGGGATGTTGGTGATGGCGCTTTACCGCTCCCAGGACCTGACGGCCGCCGATTGGGCGCAGCTAGAGAGTCTGGCCTTGGTTGGTCTGCCGGGCTATGGAGAGGAGCTGGATAGCAGCGACGTTTGGATGCGCCTGCAAAGCTTTCCGTATCGGGATGGGCGCACCTTTACTGCTGCGCTCTTCGAGGCGGGGGGGTGGGAGAGCGTCAACCGCGCCTATGCCGACCTGCCCCGCTCGACCGAGCAGGTGCTCCACCCGGAGCGGTATCAGGCAGAGAAGCCGGATACTCCCGCCGATGTCTTTGTCCCCGACCTGAGCGCCACCCTGGGCGTGGGCTGGACACTGTGCGTCCGGGATACGCTGGGTGAGTTTATCACCGGGTTGTATCTGGAGCAGACGCTTTCGGAGCAGATGGCGTGGCAGGCTGCCGATGGCTGGGATGGCGATACCTTCGCCACCTGGGAGCGCGAGGACGGAGATCGCGTGCGCGTCTGGCGCACGATCTGGGACAGCACTGCTGAGGCGGCCGAGTTCGAGCAAGCGCTGGCGACGTTGGTTCCCCAGCGCTACGTGCCGACGCGGCCCATCGATCCCCCCGGGGGCCTGCCGGGTCGCTGGTGGGAGGCCGATTGGGGGGTGGTTTGCATCTACCGCGTGGCGCGCTACGTGACCTATGTAGATTCTCCTGACCTCGACACGCTGGCCGATGTGGTCGAGGCGCTTCCCTGAGGATGGATAGGCGGCGGAGGCTAAAGCGCTTGCTCATCGTCGCCTTGGTCTGTGCCGCGGTGGCGATTGCGCTTCTGGGCGGCCTGCGGCTGTGGGTCGAAGGCAAGTGCCGTGAGCGTATGTACAGCCGTTGGCAAGACGTGCCACCGCGCCCAGTCGCCATCGTCCTGGGCGCCGGCCTGTGGCCTGATGGTTCCACCACACCCATCCTGGCCGACCGCGTCGCCACCGCCGTCGATCTCTACCACGCCGGCACCGTCCAGATGCTGCTCTTTAGCGGCGCGCGCCGCCCCGGTCACGACGAGCCTGGTGTGATGCTGGATTACGCCGTCGGGTTGGGCGTCCCGCAGGAGGCCATTCTCCTCGACCCCGAAGGGTCCCGCACCTACGATACCTGCTACCGCGCGCGGGAGGTGTTCGGCGTGGAGCGGGCGGTGGTGGTCACCCAGCGTTTCCACGCGGCACGCTCGCTCTATCTCTGCGACGCGATGGGGATAGACGCTGTGGCCGTCTTTGCCGACCGGCAGGATTACACGGCGCGTCGAATCGTGTGGGAGACGCGCGAGTACCTGGCGTTGGCGCGGGCGGTGTGGGATGTGAACTTTAGGCCGGGGCTCGGCGAGAGTCCATGAGAGGATGGGAAGACGGCAATTGGCTGTGTGAGAAAGCCGTGTATAATTGTGTTTGGTAATGTTACGCAGGTGATTACAAGGGAGGCACAAAGTGAGAAACCAAAAGCTGTTACCACCGGCAATCGGCTTGACGCTGGTCGCTGTATGCTCGTTGGCGTGCGGGTTGTTTCCCACGCCCACGCCGACGCCCACGCCCACGTCGACCCCTACGAACACCCCGACCCCCACGAACACGCCAACTCCCACGAACACGCCAACCCCTACGAACACGCCGACGCCAACACCGACGCCATCCCCGACCCCCATTCCGGGCGTCGAAAGCCCCGTCATCGTAGAGGACATCAGTTTCAAGGACTCGTGGGGGGGGACACACACAGGCGATCTGAGCTTGCTGATTCTAGAAGCGAAGGTAGACGAGAGCCTGCAAGGCGGGGAATCGGGGCCAATATATCCTGAGAATCCCGATCACGTCTTTCTCACCTTGCTGCTCGATCTCAAAAAACCATCTAGCGGGGAGGATTGGGGTTTGGCGGTGGTGAACTGGGTCGCCCTAAACACCACGGTCGTTTGTGATGGTCAGGAATATCGGGCGGCGCTTGTTGGATGGCGATTTGGTAGAGGCGGCGTCTTTGAAGGCAACCTCGCGCACTATGAGGTTCCGGAAGACGCCGACTTTGGTCGATGTGCGCTCCAACTGCCAGATGGGCAAACGATCGCCCTTGCGCCTTTTTTCGAATAGCTCGGTTTGCCAGCTGCAAAGCAATGGGGCCGGTGAACGCTCATCGGCCCCATTGTGAAGTCAAAAGCTCTTTATGCCACCAACGCCCGCGCCAAATCGACCGCTGAGGCGGCGTCGGACGCGTAGCCGTCGGCGCCGATCTCGTCGGCATAGGCTTGCGTCACCGGCGCGCCGCCGATCATCACCTTGACGCTACCGCGCATGCCCGCCTCCACCAGCGCGTCGATGGTCTTTTCCATCGAAGGCATCGTCGTGGTCAGCAGCGTCGACAAGCCCACCAAATCGGGCTTTTCCATCTTGACCGCCTCGACAAACTTTTCCGGCGAGGTGTCGATGCCCACGTCGACGACGTCGAACCCGCCGCCCTCCAGCATCATCACCACTAGGTTCTTGCCGATATCGTGGAGGT
>CAZWPV010000241.1:0-5007 GCA_964635485.1 uncultured Anaerolineales bacterium | reverse complement strand
GGCGGCGTGGGCCAGGCGGTTGCCAAGCCCGACGACGAAGGAGTCGAAGGCGTAGTGGGGATTGAGGTTGGCGGGGGGCAGGGCAGGGGTTGCTGTGGGCGCTGGCTCGGGCAAGTTGAGGAGCGAGATGTCCTCACGCTGCTGGGGCTTGCCGTCCCACACGACGAAGCGCACGTCGGTGGCGCAGCCGGCCAGGCGGGCCATGGTGCGCTTGATGGTGGACAGGAGGCGGTTCTCCAGCCAGTCCTTGGCGTAGCCGCTCTTGACGCCCACGACGAGACAGCCATCCTCGAACTTGAGGAACCTGGAGTCGCGCAGCCAGGTGTCGAAGGTGGCCTGAGTCATCTGTAGTTGGAGCTCACCCAGGGCGGCGGACCAGACGAGATCAGGTTTCATATCAGGGTTGTGTGGTTGTCAGAGCTAGGATGCTGATGGAAGGCAGGGGTGGGCTGAGATGAGAATTCTGAGCGGCTCTCCCTCCCCGCGGCGTGCCACTGTCTCCAGTGACGAGAGCTATTGTACCAGAGGTATGGAGTGAATACAACCGCTTACAGGCCTGGCAACTTAAAAGCGGGGTCGTTTTAAGGTTTCGGGGAAGGGCTCGGTGGACGCCTCTAGGCGCTTGCGGAGCCTCCCCCAGTTATTCCGTCTCGGGTGAGAGCAACCCCGATATGTGGGGGAAGGAGCGGGGCGGGGTGGTTGAGGGGGGATTGGCGGGGCATGGTGGGGCGGCGGAAAATTGGCGGGCTTTGCCAAAATGGTTTTTGGGTGCCGGTGGCTTGGTCAGAGCGTTCGATTGTCGCAAGTCGAACCGGTGGCTTACCCATTTTGGTTACGAACCCTGCTTTCCACTCCGCTACCTGACCTGGCTGGGCAGGTTGACGGGTGTTTGTTTCGCAAAGGTAGCGTCGGGCCTCAGGTCGATGATGACCACGTCGGCTCTGCTGTTGCCCGTGGCGACCAGGGCATACCGGATGTCGGGCGTGATGCGTATCGAGTAAGCTCGTACATCTCCCTTTAGTCTCTGTGGGGCGAGAACGGGAGCGGCCAGCCCTGAGCCGCGTGAAGAAGAGGGGACCTGTGCAGTGCCGCCTTGCTGTTCGACTACTACATAGTAGATGCCATCTTGATGCGCAATCCACTCCAGCCGGGATGCCGAATCCCCGCTGCTGTCGTCATCGGTGGCCAATTCGTCGCCGTCCTCGTCGAGAAGACGGATGACGATATCCACATCTGAGCCCAGGTCGAACGTCTCGATGATGTACTCAAACCCCTCAACCGCCTCGAAGGAAACGAAATCGATGTCGCCAGCGGAGGAAAGGGTGTGGATTTGAGGGCTGCCGCCGACGTCAATGGATGTCGCCTGAGCCAAGGTGTCGTCAGGTTCATATTCATCGGGTGGCGCTAGTGGCGTTGGTGTGGGGGCGGGTGTTGGTGTCGGCGCGATTAGGATTTGCTCCGTTCCCAAGAGAGTGGGAGGGTGAGTGCGGAGCTTTGACTTCCCCTCGGACTTGCATTATACTGCGTTCAAGTGGCCCTGGGCCGGCAGCGAGCATCGGCAGCGAACGCAAGTGTGCGTAAACTGGACCAGGACGTGTGAGAGTGTAGCTCAGCACCTGCTGCGTTCGTGGGAACTAGGGCAGTAGCAGATGCTGCAATTGCCACACTTGAAATGGCCGTTAGTGTCAGAGTTATTGACGGCGGACTCATATCATGGGCGATGGAAAAGCGGTCAGCAGATCAAAGAAACTGCTACCGGCGTTACACCGGCGTCTGAGGAGACTCTTTCTTGCGGCTGTTGATCTGTACGCTGCCCTGGTTGTGATCTATCTTCTGCTCAGGAGCGTGTTTGGTGATCGGCTATGGCCGGTAGCTTTGTTTAGCACGTTTCTTCATTACTCGCTGCTACCAGCCTTCGTCTTGTTGCCGGTGATGCTAAGGGTGCGGCGATGGCCAACAGCAGCCATGTTAGCCATAAGCGTGGCTGCTTTCCTGTGGTTGTTTGGCGGCCTGTTCTTCCCCCAACTCTCTGTTCCCGCTCACACTGGTATACTGACAGCTATGACATACAACGTGGCGGATGGCTCGATTGCTCCGGACGATTTGGTGAGCGTTTTACGTGCCTCGGGGGCGGATATCATTGCTTTGCAGGAGCTATCAGACGAACTGGCTGCGGCTATTGAGCTGGTTTTGGGTGATTTGTATCCTCATCATGCACTTCATGGATATGGGGTTCCGGGCAAGGGGTTACTCAGTCGGTATCTTATTTTGGAGGAGGAACTCTTCTATCTGGAAGCACAACGGTTGCCCTACTTGCGAACCGTAGTGGCTGTAGATAGGGAAGGATGGGATCAGGGCGTGGTAGATGTCACAGTGATCGTAGCGCATTCTCCGCCACCAGGGATTGGTCGATTTAGATATTCTGTGAATCCATATGCGGCTTCGGAAATCACTTCACTGGCCCAGATGATGACAACTGGTGGACCGAGCATTTTGATGGGTGACTTTAACATGGTCGACCAGAACGATAACTACCATATCCTTGCAGACGCTGGCTTGAAGGATGCCTTCCGCGCGGCAGGATGGAGTTTTGGGGCTACTTGGCCGGCGCGCAAAATGGAGCCTCTGGCCAGTACTTCGGGTCGATTACATTTGGTGCTCAACTCATATTCAAGCTGTTCGTGCTTGGGTGGGTCCGGATGCAGGATCTGATCATCTTCCCGTTTTCGCTGAGTTAGTGCGGCGAGAGTAACTCACATTAGGGCTGTATCTGCTTGAGCCGCACAACTTGTGAGTATGCTGGACCGTGTTTCATCTGCTACCCACAAAAGGATGGCATATCCGGGCTGTGCTGGTAAGCGGGCAATTAGCGCGTTGGCGGGGCCGTGTTTTTTGTCGCAATCGTGACTGCATAAAGTGCGATCGTGAGTCACAGGTTGGCACGGGAGCATGAGGACGATGATTCTTCGACCAGTTTGTGAGAAGGGAGAGAAGGAGGCGCGCTGGCGGCTGACCTTACACGATTCGGACTAGACCTGCCTCAGGAACCACGGTTTGGCAGCCCAATCTGGTCACCAAGCAGATGACACGCCGTCGCGGCGATCACCGGGCTGGTTGAAGGCACAAGGCAGACGGGGATAGCCGTCTTTGATCTGGATGAGGAAAAGGCTTGGTGGGTGCATCAGTATCCATCCCTCGATTGGGGCAAAGCGGAGCTGCAATGGAGTCCGGACGGTGATTGGATAGCTCTTTTGCCATCGGACGCTGCATTTGGCGACGATCGCGGGCTTTGGATCTTGAGCGTGGATGGAGAGGGGAGACATCACTTAAGTCCAGGCTATGCACGAGTGGAGTGAAGATAGCCGGCGTATTTCATTCCAGGTTAAGGATTTTTGTGGCTACGTCGACGTTGCGGATTGGAAAGTGTATCCTTGCCCGTAGAACCGGACGGGACGGGGATCAAATGACCAAGAACGGTGAGAAGGAGTTGGAAAAAGGATGTCTATTGGCTACCATAGGTGCAAAAGACCGGTAAGGAGTTGGCTCGAACAAAGGGCAGGATCTGAAAATAGTGCTCTTGTGAGAGGACAAGACGATGCGCCATAGTGTGCTTCCCAGGGGAGCAAAATACAGTTCAGCGCACTCACAAGTTGGACGGCTACTGTGAGGTTCCCTACATGAAAAATCATTCCCTCATCACCACCCTCAGGAGCCTGCGTGGGAACCCGCGTGGGTGTGTCTACTGCGAACCTCTGTGGGGCATCCCCTACAACCTGTACGCTCCCTACGTCTCCGTCTACATGGTGGCGCTTGGGCTGGCCGATAGACAGATCGGCCTGATTCTCAGCATCAGTTGGGGTTTCCAGATCGTTCTGGCATTGTTGAGCGGCGCAGTGACCGACAAGCTGGGACGCCGTCGCACTACCTTGATCTTTGACATCCTGTCGTGGTCGATTCCGGCCCTGATCTCGGCGCTGGCACAGAACTTTTGGTATTTCCTGGCTGCAGGTATCCTCAACAGCGTCTGGCGCATCACGCATAATTCTTGGACCTGCCTGCTGGTGGAGGATGCCGAACCCAGCCAATTGGTGGATATTTACACCTGGATCTATATCGCCAATCTGCTGGTAGGGTTCGTCGCTCCGCTGGCAGGGGTGTTGATCAGCACCTTTTCGCTCGTCCCCACCATGCGCGGGCTGTACTTTTTTGCGGCGTTCATGTTCGCCCTGAAGGCGGTCGTCACCTATTTGGCGACGGAGGAGACCGCGCAGGGCAAGGTCCGCCTGCACGAGACGCGCGACCAAAGCATACTCCACGTCCTGAGGGAGTACAAAGGCGTTTTGTACGACCTGCTCCGCACCCCGCAGACCCTGTACACGGCCGGCATCCTGTTCGTGATCAGCGTTGCCACCATGATCAACGGCAACTTTTGGGCCATCATCGTGACAGAGAAACTGCACATCCCTGCCGAGCATATCGCCGTTTTCCCCTTTATAAGATCCGCCATCGTGCTGGTGTTCTTCTTCGCAGTGATGCCGCGCCTCAACAAGATGCACTTCAAAGTGCCCATGGTAGTCGGGTTTCTCGGCTTTATCGCCAGCCAGGTGGTTCTGATCACCGCCCCCGAACTGGGATATCCCTCTCTGATCGTGAGCGTTTTTCTGGAGGCGTGCAGTTTTGCCGCCGTCGGCCCACTCGTGGACCGGATGGCGGTGTTGACCATCAGCGCGAGGGAACGCGCCCGTATTCAGTCGATCCTGTACGTGGGCATCATCCTGCTCACGTCACCGTTTGGCTGGATCGCCGGAACGCTCTCGGAGATTAACAAGGATTTGCCGTTTGTTCTGAACATGATCCTGTTTGCGATGGGCGCGGCGCGGGCGTATGTGGCGGGGTCGCGAAAGAGCCTTGCAGCCGAAGCAGCAGGGGTCTAGCCCTAGGTATGCCTCATGACTTTAGTTTCCGGTAAATAGAGCGACAATTTGGCAAGTCTGTGGCAAAATAGGG
>CAZWPV010000240.1:0-5012 GCA_964635485.1 uncultured Anaerolineales bacterium | reverse complement strand
CAAGTGATCGATGACAGCAGCTACGATTGGAGGAAAAATGCCAGAGGACATAGGGACGATTCGCAAGCGAAAGAAGATGAGTATCAGCCAACTGGCTTCCAGGTGCGGCATCTCCATTGCCGCGCTCGTCGAGTACGAGAAAGGGACGAGGGAGATTCCATCCGCCGACCTGGCGCGGCTGGCCAAGGTGCTCTACGTGAGTGAATGGGACATCAACCCTTGTTCGACGCCATTGCCGCCGCCCCCTGAGAAGCGAGAGCAGCCCAGGAAGCCGCCGAGGGAGAAAAAGCCGCCCCCAAAGTCCCCCCCGGCGCGGGAGACGCAGATCGAGCACTTGCTGGGGCTGGCCACGCGCCTGGGCATCGGCCGGGCCGCACTGGAGGAGGAGATCGGCAAGCCGCCGGAGGCTCTGACGCAGAAAGAGGCCCGCGACTGGAACAGGGAGCTTGCGAAGCGCAGCACCGAGCAAAAGTCCACGATCTCGCGCAAGCGCGGCTATCTGCCGGAGAGCGTGGATAGTTTCGAGTTGGCCTATCTGCTGGAGCAAAAGGACGCCGGCGCGCTCCTGCGCTTCACCCTCTTCGACGGTCAGACCTTCGAGGGTGTAGTCGTCGGCTTCAGCCCCTACCAGATCACCATCCGCCAGCCCGAGGGTGACGAGATCACGCTCAACAAACTCGCCATCGTCTACTACCGCAAGGCCGGAGGTGAGGCATGAGCCTGGGCGACGAACTGCGCTATCTGCGTGCGTTTCACGGCGGCGGCAATCTGATGGAGATCGAGGACGAAATCGGGCTCGATCCCGGTACGTTGCGCATGATGGAGCAACGCTACTGCCGCGTGGGGGAAGATGACGAGGAGCTGGCCAAGATCGCCGCCTACTACGGCGCTTCACTGGAAAAGCTCCAGTGGCACCGGGAGCGGTATCGCAAAGCGCTCAGCGCTTACCTGCAGGAGGCGATGGAGTCGGAGGACGCCGCCGGCTTTGAGCTGCGCACCGGTGAGTGGATGAAAGGCCGTGTAACCTGGTGGGACCTGGGGGCCTTTGGATTGGAACCCGAAGGCGGCGGGCCGTTCACCGTTGTGCAGCGCCACGCCGTGGTAGACTGGGAGGAAGTCGGGGCGTGATCGGACGCGCAGCGCCCGCGCCCAAGCTGACGACGTTCAGGTTTAACGGTTTGTTGGTTGGCTTATGAATCGCTGGCTGTGGCGCGGCGCTGTGGGACTGATGGCCCTGATCCTGGCGGTGGGGCTGGCGCTCGTCGCCGCGCTGCTGCTGGGCTTGAACAGCCCGCGTCCCGCCCGCCATCCTGATTGGCAGGCCGCCGACCTCCCGTTCACCCTGGAAGCTGCGCCGAACGAAACCACCCTCAAGCTGCTGGGACAATCCTACGACGACTTTACCCTGGAGATTGAGGCTGCTCCCCTCCCCGGCCCCGGCTTCAACGGCTACGGCCTGATCTACCGCGCGCAGGACGAGGCTCGCTATTACGCCTTCGCTGTCGGCAGCGATGGCTACTATGCCATTTTGCAGGTGGATGGAGATGAGGAAACGCCGTTGGTGGATTGGCAGCAGTTCCCCCACGTCCATCGGGGAGTAGAGGCCAATCGATTGCGCGTGGCGTGTGCGGGCCCGACGTGCCGCTTCTACGTCAACGACGAGTACGCGATGACCGTCGAGGATGGTACCTGGCTGGCCGGGGACGTAGGGCTGTGGGGGCGCAGCTTTGGGAGCGAGATTGTGGCGGTGCAGTTCGAAGGCGTGCGAGTGTGGCTGAAGTGAGCGTTTGTGCAGGCATCGTAGTCGGGATATAATCGCAGGTAATCAGCCCAAGGAGCGCACCATGCAAATCACAAAAGCAGAAGTCACCCCGGTCGAGTTGAGCCTGCGGCAGCCCATTCGGGCGGCCTACCATCCAGAGATCGAGCGTGTGACGGCGGTGTTCGTGCGCATCGAGACGCGCGAGGGACAAAGCGCCTGGGGCTGCGCCATCGCCCACCCCGACCTGACCGGCGAGGAGCCGGAAGACGTCATCAAGGCCTGCCAGAGTTGCGCCGATATGGCCGCCGACCTCCACCCGACGAACCTCGAGTACTCCCTGGCCGAGCTGGCGCCGCTGACCGAAGACACGCCCTCCGCCCTGTGCGCCTTCGACCTGGCGTTCCACGACCTGCTGGGCCTGGCCGCCGGTATGCCTCTCCACCGCCTGCTGGGCGGCTACCGCCACCGCATCCAGACGTCGGTGACCATCGGCATTGCGCCGCTGGACGAGACGGTGGAGATGGCGCTCGCCCGCGCCGCCCAGGGGTTCCGCATGCTCAAGATCAAGGGCGGGCTCGACGCCGGGGAGGACGTGCGCCGGGTGCAGGCGGTCCACAGAGTCTTGTCCGATCTCGTCCTCCGCCTGGACGCCGACGGGGGATACACCGTGCGGCAGGCGGTAGACGTGGCCCGCGCTCTGGAGGGGAGTCTGGAGATGCTGGAGCAGCCCACGCCTGCCGACGACCTGGAGGCGCTGCGCCAGGTGACCAGGCAAAGCCTGGTGCCCATCCTGGCGGCCCAGAGCGTGACCGGGCCGGCGTCGGCGCTGGAGGTCGCTTCACGCAAGGCCGCCGACGGCATCAGCGTCAAGGTGGCCGCGTGTGGGGGCTTGAATTGCGCGCGCCAGGTGGACGCTATCGCTCGTGCGGGCAAGCTGGCGACGATGATCGGCTGCCTGCCGGAGCCGGCGCTCCTCATCGCCGCCGGGCTGAGCCTGGCGTTGAGCGCGCCCAACGTTCGTTACTGCGACCTCGACGGTCACCTCGACCTTGTCGATGACCCCACCGTGCCCGGTTTTACGCTGGAGGAGGGCTGGCTCACCGCCACCGACGTGCCGGGGCTGGGGTGCACGGTGGAATTGTGACTACCTTCCTCCAAACATAAATCGCCCGCCGATCATCGTCATCTCTACCTGCGTCTCGGCGATCGCCATCGGATCGCAGGTGAAAATGTCGCGGTCGAGCACGATCAGGTCGGCGAGCTTGCCGGGGCTTAGTGACCCCAGGCGATCCTCCAGACTAGCGACGTAGGCTGCGCCCAGCGTGTATGCGCGTACCGCCTCCTCGACCGTCAGCCGCTGCTCGGGATACCAACCCTGCGGGCCGGGGAAGCCGTCGACGCGGCGGCGGGTCACGGCGGCGTGGATGCCCAAGAAGGGGTTGTAGTCTTCCACCGGGCAATCGGAGCCAAAGGCCAGCACCGTGCCCACGTCCAACAGGCTGCGCCAGGCGTAGGCAGTCGCGCAGCGCTCGCCCCAATACCGGTCGGCCATCTCGCAGTCCTGCGTGGCGTGGATCGGCTGCATCGAGGCTATGATGCCCAGCGCCGCCAACCGGCCCACGTCGTCGGGATGGAGCAGTTGCACGTGCTCGATGCGGTGCCTGTAGGGGCGAGGCTCGTCCTCGCTCTCAAGGCAGGGACAAGCCCTGCCCCTACAAGCATCCAGCACATCGAGCACCAAGCGGTTGGCCCGGTCGCCGATGGCGTGAATGGCCAGCGGTACCCCGCCCGCCGCTGCCTTGCGCGCCAGCTCGCGCAGTGCGTCCTCGTCGATGGTCAGAACGCCGACGTTATCCGGCTCGCCCTCGTAGGGGGCCAGCATCGCTGCCGTGCGCGGCCCCAGCGCGCCATCGGCAAAGAGCTTGATCCCACCGATGCGCAGCCAGTCGTCGCCCAGTCCTTCTCGTAGACCCACCTCCAACGCGCAGTCGAGCGTGTGTGCAGGCAGATACTTGACCACCCGCAGGCCGAGCGCGCCCCGGGCGCGCAATCGCTGGTAGGCCCCAAAGGCCCGCGTGCCATCCACGTCGTGGATCGCCGTCAGCCCCACGCACCACGCATTTGGAAAGGCCTTCCGCAGCGCGTCGTCCGTCTCCTCTGGGCCAGGCTGCGGAGCGAGGGCGGCGACCAGCGCCATTGCGCTCTCCTCGAACAGCAGCCCGTCCGTCCGGCCCGCCGCATCGCGCCCGATGCGCCCGCCGGGGGGATCGGGAGTACCAGCGGTGACACCCGCCAGCCGGAGCGCGCGCGAGTTCACCACCAGCGCGTGGCCGCTCTTGGCCTTGAGCGCGACCGGACGGTTCGGCGCGACGCCGTCCAGATCGGCGGCGGAGGGGAAGTGCCGCTCGGGCCATCGCTCCTGATCCCACCCCCGCCCGACGATCCACCCTTCGACAGGCTCAGGGTGGCATCCACCGGGCGGTGTCTCCTGCGCTCGCTCCGCCACCCGCGCCAGCACCTCGTCCAAAGATGCCGCGTCGCCCAAGTCCAGCTCGCGCAGCCCCAGGGCATAGGAGGCGAAGTGAATGTGACAGTCGGTTAAGCCGGGGAGCACGCAGCGCCCCTCCAAGTCGATCACGTCACCACCGGGGGCCAGCAAGTCGCGCATCGGGGAATTGTCATCCACGGCCAGTATACGTTCCCCGGCGATGGCCAACGCCGAGGCTCGGGGACGCGCGGCATCTATCGTATAGACCTGTCCGTTGACCAGCAGTCTATCGGCGAGCATATCCGCCTAAAACGCGCCGAGCTGGCACTGTCTGATGCGAACCCCCAGCTTTTCGGCGGCGTTGGCCACTTCCAGCTTGGGTATGCCGAGCCGGGCCGCGATGGCCCAGGCTTCGGCGCACGGCAGCCGCTCCCCGACCAATCCACCGTGAATGGCCTGCTCCAATTCCGGCGCTACGTGTTCTGCCGGCTGCACGATGCTTTTGGGGTCGCCGTAGCCGAACAGCCCCATCTGGCAGCGCGCGAGTCGCATCCCTAACGCATCAACAACTTCGCCCACGTCCAGTGGCATCACACTCAACTCCTCGGCGATGCCAAAGGCGTCCATGCAGCGCAACTTCCCGCCGTCAACTCGCTCCCGAATCGCTGCTGCAATTCTCTCGTCCATTTCAATCTCCAATCTCTGTTGAACGTATCATCTCAATAATCCGGCGGGCTGGGGGTGTGAGGGCGGCGCAGCCGC
>CAZWPV010000239.1:0-5014 GCA_964635485.1 uncultured Anaerolineales bacterium | reverse complement strand
CGGTCGACGTGTGGCGCACGCTGGATCGCTCGGTGCGAAAGCACGTGCGCTCGCCCCACCTGCGGCAACTGCTGGGCCGCTTCGCCACCTACGCCGGGGCCAGCCCCTACGAGGCCTCGGCGGCCTTTAACGTCGTCGCCCACGTGGAATTGAGCGGCGGCGTGTGGTACGCCAAGGGAGGCGTCTATACCATCGCCCTCGCGCTGGAGAAACTGGCCCGGGAGCTGGGCGTGGAGATCCACACCGGCCGGCCCGTGGAACGCATCGCGGTGGAAAGCGGGCGGGCGCGCGGCGTCGTGCTGGCCGATGGCGAGCGGCAACCGGCGGGGGCCATCGTCGCCAACGCCGACGTGACCACCGTCTACGAGCAGTTGCTGCCTCGCGAGGCGGTGAATCACCGGCGGCTGGCCCGCCTGGTGAACGCCGAGCGCTCCTGCTCCGGCTTTGTGCTGGCGCTGGGCGTGGAGGGCGAGCATCCCCAACTGGCCCACCACAACGTCTTTTTCTCCACCGACTACCGGCGCGAGTTCGACGAGATTTTCCACCAAGGGGTGCCGCCCAGTGAGCCGACGATCTACGTCGTCATCACCGCCCGCTCCGACCCCGACCACGCCCCCGCCGGCTGCGAAAACTGGTTCGTGCTGGTCAACGCCCCGGCGCTGGGAGCGCAGTACGACTGGGAAACACAGGCCGTCGCTTACCGTGACTGCGTCCTGGCCCGCCTGGCCGACTTTGGCTTCGACGTTCGCGACGCGATCCGCGTGGAACACATCCTGACGCCGCTGAACATCGCCCGCCTCACCGGCGCGTACCGCGGCGCGCTCTACGGCACGACGAACAACGGCCTGCTGGCCACGCTGCGCCGCCCCCACAACCGCTGCCCCGACGTGCGTGGGCTGTATTTCGCCGGATGCACCACCCATCCCGGCGGCGGCGTGCCGATGGTGGCACTTTCGGGCAAGACGGCAGCGCGGATGATGATGGTTAGCGAGGACTCGTAGCAAAGAGAGAAGGAACAACCACGGCGAGGATGCCGCGTGCCAGCAGCAAGACGAACCCACTCACACAGGCGATGAGTCCCCACCCCAGGCCAAGGGCATCATCGTAGAGCGTGACCACGCGGGGATGAAAAGCGGCAAATTGCCACAGCGTCGGGAAAATCCCAACCAGCGCCAGCAGCACGATCAATATCCCCCAAACGCGGCGCGGCAGCCGCGGAGTGAAGAGGGTCAAGACGACCAGCATGCCCCCTACGATCATCAAGACCAATTGTCCGCGATACTCGGGGCTTGCAATGGAGTCATAGACCGGTGTGGAGGCCAAAACCACCAAGATGCCCAAGACAACCACGCCAAGGCGGGCAAGCGGGCGGGTGACGTGACGTTGCGCGGTGAGACTAAGAAGCACGGCGGCGGCAATCAGAGGTAAAACGAACAACTCGCGGGAAGGCAAACCGAAGAGCTTGGAGAACCAGTTGAGCTCCGAGCCGGTCACGGTCAAAGCAGCGGTCGCGTGGGGTATCCACGGCCCAAAGTAGCCCACGACAGCCAGCACAATCCCCAAGAACGTGAGCAAGCACTCAATCCACAATCTGCAATTTGTAATTTGCAATTTGCCCACCGTCAATCTTCCCAATCTGGCTTCAGCTCAGAGATGTGCTTGAAGAAATCGGGGTTCTCTTCAAAAACGTCCACCTGGTTCCAGGGCAATTCGGAGAACATCGGAGCCAGGGGCACACTGGATGGTGGCCTGAGCTTGGGAGGGGCAGGAGGCGCAGGGCGGATCGTGCGCTGGCGGCGGATGCGCTCGCGCAAGAGGCGGGCGCACGTTCCGCGCGCGTCAGGAGAGAGAAAGCCCGCGTACTCGCCATCGCGGGTGTAGACATCCTTGCCCTCGACCCAGCCTGCCCATTCGCCGTAGGTATCGTAAAGGTACTTGCCCTCCAGCATGGCAACCCATTCGCCGTCTGTGGTGTATATCGGTTTCATTGGGACTAGACCTCCGGTGCGGTATGGAGATTATAGCGCAGGAGGAAGCAAGAAGCAAGATGCAGAATGCAAAAACTGATAACCTACAGCACCTTGAATAAGCCCAAGAGCTGACGTGCGGCTTTTTCCCAAGTGAATTGTTCCGCCTGCGCCAGCCCTTTGGCAACCATCTCCTGCTGCAAGTCGGTATCCTCCAACGCGCGCGCCATTGCCTCCGCTAAGGCGTCGACGTCGAACGGATCCACCATCAGCGCCGCGTCACCTGCCACTTCCGGCAGCGACGAGGCGTTGGAGCAGACGACGGGAATGCCGCATGCCATTGCTTCCAGCGGCGGGATGCCAAAGCCCTCGTACAGCGATGGGAAAGCAAAGAGCGCCGCACCGCGATAGAGCGCCGGCAAATCGGCATCGTCCACGAACCCTAAGACGTGCACGCGGTCGCCGTGCTTCTGCGCCTCGGCAAAGATGTCCTCGTAAAGCCAACCCCGTCCACCGGCGATATAAAGTCGCAGGTTTGCAAGTGGCAGGTTGGCGAATGCCTTTATCAACCGGACGTAATTCTTGCGCGGCTGAAGGGTGCCAAGGGAGAGGACATAGGGAGATTCGATACCGTACTTATCCCTTAACCGCTCTTGTTCACCCCGCTCTTTTTCCGGGCAGAAGCGTGCATCCACGCCGCTGTAGAGCACCTGCACCTTTTCCGGCGGTGCGCCAAAATGGGTGATCAAATCTGTGCAGGTGGCCTGGGAATCGGCCAGCACGCGGTCGGCTCGGGCCACCGAGCGGGGCACGACGCGCTCCAAGTACTCTCGCAGCGAAGGCACAAAGGCATCGGGGTAGTACAGGAACGAGAGGTCGTGGACGGTAAGCAGCGTGCGCGTCCCGCGCCGGGTGGGCGGCAGGACGAAATCAGGCGAGTAGAAGACATCGAGAGGACCGGTGATCACCTCGACCGGGATGGGCAGTCGCAGCCGCTGCCACAGCCTGTGAAGCCAATCGTCGGTGATGGGAATAGGATGGAACCGCAAATCGGAGATTAGGGATTGGAGGTTCTCAATCCCCGATCTCCAGTCCCTCGTTTTCAATCCCCCCACGGCAGCAAATAGTGAATACCCATGCGAACTCTCCAGCCGCAAAAGCGCCGCCATTAACTCACGTGTGTAGCGCCCGATGCCCGCTCGCTGCCGCACGGCGGCGGTGTAGTCAATCCCGATCCGCATTGGTTTCTTGCTCTATCTGGTCCACGTCCGAGTAGGTCACGACTCGGTTGATGAAAAAGTTCCAGAACATCGCGATGCCCACGCCGAGCGCCCAGGCCAAATACGTGCCCAGCGTCTCGGCTGGCTCCGTCCCGAGAACTTTGAGCACAACTATCCCAAAGATACCAGCAGTCTCCGGCTCGTAGACGAACCACGGTCCTACCCACCTCGCGAATACCGTCTCCAAGAGCATGATCGGCGCGCGAATGCCCCAGGCCAGGACGTTGATGACGTAGAATTGAGCAAACTGCTTGACGAGGGGCTTGGAGCGGGAGTCAGGATACGTCCAATATCGATTCCAGATAAAGTTGCTCACGATGGCCGTCGAGAGCGATATGCCGACGGCGATGGAGGACCACCAGGTGTCGAGGACCTCCGGGGGTTCGACAAAGCGCTCCAGGAGGGCGAGAACGGCAAAATCGACCACCGCGCCGATCACGCCGACCACGGCAAACTTGAAGAACCGCACGAACTCTTTTCGCTTGCCTTGGGTGAACGTCTGAAGTTTGGCAATCATAGTTGGTTAGTTGGTTGGTTTGCTGTTTCGCTGATTCGTTTGTTGCACGACGTACGCCAGGAGTCCCAGCAGCACCCCCACGTACAGATGCACGTTGTTGACGTAGAGATTGTCGAACAGGTGATGCACGCTGAGATGTGTCCACGTGCCCAGAAGCCCGATGGACAACCCGCGCAAGAGACCGCTGGCGCGGCGGGAGACCCGCCAGGTCTGCCAAAGGACCGCGCCCCACAGAACCACGTAGGCCACCAGGCCGATGAGGCCGGTCTCGGCGGCGATGTTCAGGTAATAGTTGTGCGCGTGCCCCAGCGCGATGGGCCAGTTGATGAGCGCAAAGTCGCGGTAGGCCGGCTCGTAGCAGCCAAAGCCGACACCCGTCCAAAAGTTGTAGCGCCACATCTCCAGCGCCGCCTGCCAGTGGGCCTGCCGCTCGATCACGGCGTAGTTGGCGTCGTTGATCCCCACCCCGCGCACGTCCTCGAACCGCACGTACTGGGCAAAGTCGGTCAGGCGAGCCTCGACCGACGCCGGCATCAGCCCGGCTGCATACAGGCCGACACCCGCGACGATGAGCACGGCCACCACGAGTAGCCCCCAGCGTGCCTTCCGCGGCAGGGCGAACGCCATCGCTGCCGCAGCCGCCGCAAAGCCCATCCACGCGCCTCGGCTCCAGGACGCGAGCAGAGCGACCCCCATCGCAAAAGCAACGCCCGCCAAGGCAAGGAGACAAGGAGACCGGGAGACCAGGAGACTTTTTACTTCTCCTGGTCTCCTCGTCCCCTGGTCCCCTCGTCGCCCTCTCAGTCTATCCCAAAGAACACCGAAACCTGCGCCTACCGCCAGCGGAAGCATCAGCCCCAAAAACCCCGCGTAGGGATTGGGTTGCTCGAAGGTGCCGTAGGCGCGGTAAAAGCGCTCGTCGAGGATGGCAAAGTGTTCCGGTCCCTCGCCCCGCAGGCCAAATTGCCATACCCCCACCCCGGCCTGAAAAAGCCCGACCGCCAGCAGCGCGCCCAGCAGCCACGGCAGGCGCTGCGGCGTCAGGTGTTGGCTCACAAAGAAGAACAGCAGCACGATCTGCACCCACTTGGCAAACTCCATCACGCCGTAAACGGGCAACTCGACCGCGTTCCACAACGACAGCAGCGCCGCCCCCACGAATGTGAACAGCGGTATCTGTAGAAGCAATACCTTGTGTTCGCCCAGCCGCACATCCCGCAGCGCCAACCCGCGCGCCAGCCACACGGCCA
>CAZWPV010000238.1:0-5046 GCA_964635485.1 uncultured Anaerolineales bacterium | reverse complement strand
TGCTAGAACCCGATTTTCCCCAACATCGCCAGCGACATACAGCCACATACGAGCACGTCCAGAGCAAACAAAACGGCCAACACCAGCGACTGAAACGGCGTCATACCGGGGATGACCCCGCTGACTCTCGACTCTTCTCCGTAATCGTAGTCTTCAATCTCTTCATCCGGCTGAACCATGTCCCGCAGGAGATCGACCATGTCCGAATCCGGCTGATCGGCCTGCTCTTGCACGGTCTCCGTCTCTTCCTCCAAGGACTCGAACAAGGATTCGAGTGGAGGTGCGGTTTCTTCTTGTGGAGGTTCCTCCGAAAAAGGCGACACACTCGCCTGCTGCCCCAGCGATTCATCCAACGATTGCCCACGCATACTAAGGAGCCAATCAGGCAACTGTTCCTGTTCTTCTGACATAAGCAGCCTCCTCTCCGGGGACACCTCTATCACCGTTCTCGGAGATCAAGTGAAGCTCCCCGGCGCAAAGTGCCGAGGCCTCCGGAAAGTCTCCCTTGCGGGAGCTTCCTAAGGAAAAAGCCTGTGCAAGCCCCGCTCGCGGGGGGGGGCCTCCCCCCAACCCCCACTGGCCATTCCTTCCCAGTCACAGGCTGGAGCATCCCGGCTTTTTCCCCTAAAGCTCAATCCAACTCAGGTATAAGATACCTCCAAACCACCTAAAAGTCAAACGCCTCTGGAGACGAAAAAGCCCCGGGGCTATGCGCCACCGGGGCCGGAGAGGCACTGTCTGTGCTAAAACTAGAACTCTATTGAAGTGATTTCCTCTACCGAGGTGGTTTCCTCCGCCGGGGTAGTCTCCTCCACCGGAGTGGTTTCCTCCGCCGGGGTAGTCTCCCCCACCGGAGCGGCTTCCTCTACAGCTACGGTCTCATCCAGGCCAACGACGTCCACGGCCTGAGGGCCCTTGGGGGAGTCCTCCACTGTCAGCTCCACTCGTTGGCCCTTGTTCAGATTCCTATAACCCTCCCCTTGAATAACGGAGTAATGAACAAAGACGTCCTCATCTTGCCCGTCGGGACGAACGAATCCATATCCCTTCACACGGCTGAACCACTGAACGGTTCCCATAACACGATTATTCTCCATGATCCTCCAGCCTCCTTAAAACTAACTTGCATTGATTTCGGTCCCGAATAGATAACCCTGCCAGCCTCTCCCACTTTACGTTCCCAAGGTATCTATCCAACACCGAAACAACGGCAGAGAAAATACCACATTTTCAACGACTTGTCAAGCATCGCTCAATCATAAATGGGGTAGTAGCATCAGGGTACATCTTGAACTACAGCGTAGGCAGCAGCGCAACGACCCGCTCCAACACAGCCTCGGCCACGGCGGCCTTACTCATCAGCGGCAACTGCTCCACCTCCCCCTCTTGACCCAGGATCGCCACCCGGTTGGCCTCGGCGGCAAAACCCGCGTCGCGGGCGGTGATATCGTTGGCCACGATCATGTCGAGGTTCTTGGCCGTCAGCTTGGCGCGGGCGTTCTCCACCAGGTTCTCACTTTCGGCGGCAAAGCCAATCGTAACACGCGGATAACCGGAATCCGACCAGCGGGCGGCGACGGCAGAGAGAATGTCCGGCGTGCGCACCATGCGCACCCCCAGGTCGCGATCTCCCTTCTTGATCTTTTGCGAGGCGGGGGCCTCGGGTCGAAAGTCGCCCACGGCGGCGGCCATCAGCAGCACGTCGGCATCGCCGGTGGTGGCGAGCACGACGTCGTGCATGCCCTGCGCAGTCAGGACGTCCACCCGCTCCGCGCCCACCGGTGTGGGCAGGTGCGTGGGGCCCGTGACGAGGGTGACCGCCGCGCCTCGGTCGAGGGCGGCCTGGGCCAACGCAAAGCCCTGCCGCCCGGAGGAGGGATTGCTGACAAAGCGCACGGGGTCGATAGGCTCGCGGGTGGGGCCAGCGGTGACGACGACCCGCCGCCCGGCCAAGGCTCCCCCTCGCCCCAGCGCTAGGCGGACGTGGCCCAGGATCTCTTCCGGCTCCACCATCCGCCCCTCGCCCTCCAGACCGGAGGCCATGCGCCCGCGGGCTGGCCCGGCGAAATGGGCACCGCGTTCCCGCAGCACGGCGACGTTGGCCTGCGTCGCCGCGTGCGCCCACATCTCCACGTCCATCGCCGGGACGAGGAGCAACGGGCAGCGGGCGGCCAGCGCCAGCGCGGTGAGCAGGTTATCGGCCAGACCGTGCGCCAGCTTGGCCAGCGTGTTGGCCGTGGCCGGGGCGACCACCAACAGGTCGGCGGCCTCGGCCAGCCCCACGTGGACGACGTGCGTGGGCAGCACCGCGTCCTCGCCCAGCGTGGCATCGAGCGCGCCCCACATCGTCGTATAGACCGGGCGGCCGGTGAGCGATTGGAACGTGAGCGGCGTGACAAAGCGCGTCGCCGCCTCCGTCATCACCACGTCAACCAGCGCCCCGGCCTGGGTCAGGCGGCTGGCCAGCGTGCAGACCTTGTAGGCCGCGATCCCGCCGGTGACACCCAGGAGAATGCGTTTATCTCTGAGAAGAGCGATCTTTTCCATAGCACGACCTCCCTGAACACTCTCTCGCACGCCTGGGATTATACCCTCCATCGGCTGGGCGAGCAAGAGGTTCTTCGCCCGTCTTGTACCACAGCCTAAAGGATGTATAATCCCTCACGAGGAGCGCATGGAACGCGCAGCCATCATCCAAGCAGACGCATCGGTCGATGTCAGCACCGTGCAGGCCCGACAATGGTTCCTGGACCTGGAAACGCACCCCGAACGCTACCAATTCGAGACCCACGCGGGATTTACCTTCACCGCAGGCAACTTTGGCCAGGTCGGCGCGCGTTTCCAGACCTGGGAGCAGTTCCACGGCCTGCGGGCTAACCTGCACTTTAAGTTGACAGAGACGAGCGATAACTGCTTCCGCTTTCGATTGCTCCGCCCGCCGCTGCCCATCTGGTGTGCCTTTCGCATCACCGCCAAGACCGTCGACAAGACCAATCTACGCCTCGAGGTCGGAGGAACGACGGCCCTGGGTGCCTGGCTGCTGCGACTCCCCCTCGTCAGGGGAACCGTCCAGAGGCAAATCCAGGCCGAGGTCGATCACATCAAGGCCTCTATGGAAGCCATCCATGATTTAGCCCCGCCTTGATCTCGCGCTAACACTCTGTTAACCAAAATGTTGTATAATAGTAACTGCTCAGGTTGCCCCTTATCAGTGATTGAAATCACCTCTAGAGGGCTTGCAGCCGGGTGTCCACCTTCGTGGACACTTACGTCCGCGTAGGCGGACGACCGGCTTTAGCCCTTTTGGCGCGGTTTCAACCGCCTGCCTGAGCAGTTACGTATAATAGAAGAAAGCGTTATGGTGTTTGAAGGGCGGAAACTATCAGATGAAGAAAGCACAAACCAAACCAGATATCATCCTCATCGTTTTGGATACCCTACGGGCGGATCGGCTCTCGTGCTATGGTTATTCTCGCGAGACCAGCCCAAACCTCGACGCTTTCGCCAAGAATGGCGTAATTTTCGAGCGGGCCATCTCCCCGGCGCAGTGGACGATCCCGGCGCACGCCTCCCTCTTCACCGGCGAGTATCCCACCACCCACCTGACCACCCAGATCTATGACAAGCACAATCGCGATCAGATCATGCTGGCCGAGGTGTTACGTCGCGAGGGGTACCGCACGGCGAGCTTTTGCAACAACCCACTTCTGGGCGTGGTAGATAACGACCTGGACCGGGGGTTTGAGGAAGTCTATAACTATGGCGGCGCGCTGCCGAACCGTCCCGCTGTCGCCGATGCTCGTCCGCGCAGAACTGGTCGACTGGCACATCACTTGGCGCGCGCGCTGCAGCACATCATGACCCTCTTCCAAGATAGATTTGCTCGCGATAATTTCATACTGCGCATCGCGGCCATCCCTTGGCTGGTTCCGCTTTGGCAGCGGTACGGCAATTTTAAGGGCAACACGGCCCTATCGCTCCGTGACCTGGTGGGGTACCTGCGCACCCGCAGGCACAAGGAGACAAAACAGCCCCTTTTTGTCTTTCTCAACTTGATGGAGACCCATCTTCCTTTCGGCCCACCGCCGCGCTTCATCCGCAGGTTCGCTCCCTATTACCGCAAAGACCGCCAGGCGCGCGACTTTATGCGCCACTACAATCGCCTGCCTTTCCGCTGGATGATGCCGCTCACCGAACCGCTGACCGAGCTGCAAGATCGGGTGCTCAACGACCTGTATGATGCCGAGGTCGCTTACGAGGACCATCTGCTGCGCCACCTCTATGCGCATCTCGACCGGCCAGAGGTGCGCGACAACACGCTGGTCGTCATCACCTCGGATCACGGCGAGGGCCTTAACCGACACGACTTTGTGGGCCACTCGCTGGTAGCCTACGACGACCTGGTGCGCGTGCCCCTCATCGTACGCTTCCCGCAACAACGCTACAAAGGCATGCGCGTCTCCACCCCCGTCTCGACGCGGCGCTTTTTTCACACGGCCCTGGAGGCTGCCGGCGTCAAACTCGCCAGCTACGACGCTGGTAGTGCTGACTCTCTGGTCACCCTATCGACGACGAGCCTGGCGCGCACGCTCGACGGTACCGACCCCGAGGGGGGAATCGTCTTCACCGAGGCCTACACCCCAGAGACGCTGATCGCGCTCATCAAGGGCGAAAAGCCGGAGCTCATCGATGCCTTCCGCTGCAAGCAGATGCGCCGCGCCGCCTATCGGGATAGCTACAAGCTCATCACCGTCGGCGACGAGCCGGACGAGCTGTTCGACGTGATCAACGACCCCGACGAGGTGGATAACCTGATCGGCGAAAAGCCTGAGATGACGGCGGAACTCGACGAACTGCTGACCTCATTCGTAGCAGCGGCCGAAAAGCGACGCCCGGCCAACCTGGAAGCAGCGCGATTGGAAATGGACGATGAGCAAGTCGCGGAGCGGCTGCGCGGGCTGGGCTATATAGAGTAGCGCGCAAGCCTCCCGTAGGTTGAAAGCAAGATAATTTCGAGCACTTCCGCTCTGCAAAACCGAACGCCTC
>CAZWPV010000237.1:0-5064 GCA_964635485.1 uncultured Anaerolineales bacterium | reverse complement strand
CGCGCGCGCTCCACGCGCTGCTGCGCGCTCCGCAGGCCGCACTGGCCTGGCTCCAATACCACCAGGAGGCGATCAACGCCCTCAACGTCTACCCCGTCCCCGATGGAGATACGGGGATCAACATGGTGCTGACGATGCAGGCCGCCTGGGACGAGATCAAAGACTCGCCGGAACAAAACGTGGGGCAGGTAGCCCGCCAGATGGCACACGGGGCCATGTACGGCGCTCGGGGTAACTCTGGCGTGATCCTTTCCCAAATCTGGCGCGGCTTTGCCCGTAGCCTGGACAAGAAGGAAACCTTTCACACTCAAGACCTGGCAGATGCCTTCCTGGAAGCTACAGAGACCGCCTACAAGGCCGTCATCGAGCCGGTGGAGGGCACCATCCTCACCGTCGCCCGCGCCGTCGCCGACACAGCGACCAAAGCTGCACAAAAGACGGACGACCTGGTGCACATGTGGGGGCAACTGGTGTTCACCGCCCACGAAGCCGTCGTCCTCACCCCCACCCTGCTGCCCGTGCTGGCGGAAGCCGGAGTCGTAGACGCTGGAGGCCAGGGGCTGTTCGTGATCCTGGAGGGTATGATGCGCCACATGCAGGGAGAGCCCATCGCCGAGGATGTGGATTTGACCCAAATGGTGGATCTCATCGCCACAGGCCTAGCACCCGGCGATGTCGGTTACGGCTACGACATACAGTTCGTCGTCGTCGGAGGGGAATTTGACGTGGACACCATCCGTCGAAAAATCGCCGGTATGGGTGAATGCCCGCTCGTCGTGGGCGATCCCACAATGGTCAAAGTACACGTCCACGTGCCAGATCCCGGTATACCCATCAGCTACGGCGCTAGCCTGGGCTCGCTGCGCGACGTCATCGTGGAGGATATGCAGGCCCAGTACCAGGACTTTGTCGAGCAAGATAGACCTTCATCCGCAGCAAAAGCCCCGTCAGCACCCACTCAAAAAACCGGCGTCGTGGCCGTCGTCATGGGCGACGGCCTGGCACGCGTCTTTAAGAGCCTGGGGGCCGGTGCCATCGTACATGGCGGCCAGACGATGAATCCCAGCACGCAGGACTTGCTCGAGGCCATCGAAAGCCTGCCGTGCGAGCAGGTGATCCTGCTGCCCAACAACAGCAACGTCATCATGGCCGCCGAGCAGGCCCGCGATCTCAGCAGCAAGCCCGTAGCCGTCATCCCAACCCGATTTGTACCGGAAGGAATCGCAGCTCTGCTAGGTCTCAACCCCCAGGCCGACCTTGAGAGCAATGTATCCACGATGATACTCGCAGTGGACGGAGTCGAGACCGGTGAGATCACCTTCGCCACCCGCTCGGCGACGATCAACGGACTGGAAATCGCCGACGGGGGAATCATCGGCCTGCACAACGGCACCTTGAAAGTGACCGGCTCAACGATCAATGAGGTTTTGCGGGCACTGCTCAAGAAGATGGACGCTGCCCAAGGCGAAATCATCACCCTGTACTGGGGCGAACCTGTCAGCGAAGACGACGCTCAAACACTGGCCGAACTCTTGCAACAGGATTGGCCCAAGCAAGAGATCGAAGTCGTCCCTGGCAACCAGCCACACTATCACTACATCCTTTCGGTGGAATAACAAAGCATCTGCCAACCCATCAACGACGGAGGTTTCGTGTCCAAAGTTCGCATCGTTACCGACAGCACAAGTACGATCAGCCCGGCAATCGCTGAACAGATTGATGTCATCTCCCTGCCTCTGACCATTCGCATCGACGGTAAAGACTATCAGGACAACCAAGAGCTAGATCACGAGGAATTGCTGCTTTGCATGGCGCGTAACCGCATCCACCCCAAGATCGTCGGCCCGACGGCGGATGACTTCCGGCAGACGTACAATCAGCTTACGCGCCACTCCAACAAGATTATTTCGCTCCACTCCTCAGCCAGCCTCAGCCTGATTCACCGCGAGGCCCAAGCCGCTGCGCAAGAGTTCCTAGGGCGCTGCGATATCCTGGTCATAGACTCGGAGACGCTCTCGCTGGGCCTGAGCATCCTGGTACAGGAAGCCGCGCGATTTGCAAACGACGGCCTGGCTCTGAGTGAAATCTCGCGCCAAATTCGGGGCACTCTCCGGCGCATCTATATCGTCTTGATCACCGACACGCTGGACTATTTAGAATACAATCGCCTCATCAGTCCAATGCAGGCTATACTGGGCGCCATGCTAGACATAAAACCCTTCCTGGCAATCGAGGAGGGCAAGATCATCCCGATGGAAAAGGTCCGCAGCCATGAACGGGCCATAGACAAACTGGCCGAATTCGCCAACGAGTTCTCCGAAGTCGAACGGGTAGCCATTCTGCAGAGCACACCCTACCCCACCAATGAGACCAAGATGCTGCAGGAACGGCTGGACATCGCCATGCCCGGCTGCGAGTTTCCAATTATCCTGTATGGCCCACTGCTTGCCTCCCAGATCGGCCCGGACGGAATGGGCCTGGTCGTATACGAAGGGACGGGCAAGGAAGCTCTTTCATTATAAGCCAAGCGCATTCCGACAAACAGTACACGAAAAAATGACAGCACCCATCGAGAAACTGACCAACATACTTCGGCTGGAGGCCGAGCGGTATCAGGACAAGGCCGTCCTGGGCGGCCTGTCCCGTTACGCCGACACTTGGATCCGGGAGGGCAAAGTAGCCTTCGGCCCCGACGTGACCGACTGGGTCGAAGCAGTGGCAGAGCGGCTGCGCACCTACAGCGATCTGCCCGACACGACGGCGCGTCAGCAGGCTTTAGCCGCATTGATGGAGATGGTCGAGGACGCACCCTCCCCCGGTGCATCCCGGCCAGCGGAAAAGGAACCAACCCCTTCCTCATCCCCGCCTCCCACGGCATCCCACCCCGAGGCCACACCAACTCCTTCCTACTCCCAAACCGGCCTTGACTCACCAGTCACCGTCCTGCGGGGAGTGGGACCCAGACAGGCCAAGCGGATGGAGAGACTAGGCATTCAGACGATTCGCGACCTCCTATACTCTTTCCCACGCCGCTACGACGACTACTCGCAGCTCAAGCCCATCAACCGGCTCGAATACGACGAAGAGGTGACCATCATCGCCAAGGTCTGGGACGCCGGCGCGCGTAACACGCGGGGCGGCGGGAATCTCTTCAAGGCCGTCCTGTCCGATGGCACCGGCTCCGTCGAAGCCACGTGGTTCAACCAACCCTATCTAGCCGATAGGATCAAGGCCGGCCAACAAATCGTCATCAGTGGCAAAGTGGACGAGTACCTGGGCCGCCTGTGCTTCAGCTCCCCCGAGTGGGAACTGTTGGAAAAGGACCTGCTGCACACAGCGCGCATCGTGCCCGTCTACTCGCTCACCAGAGGCATCACCAACAAGTGGCTACGCCGACTGATAAAGCACAGCGTGGACTACTGGTCCAAGCGACTGCCAGACCATCTCCCGACGTCGGTGCGTCAGGAAGCGGACCTGATGGCCTTGGAGGACGCCATCGTCCAGATCCACTTCCCGGATAACCAGAGGGCGTTGAAAAAGGCCCGCCACCGGCTGGCTTTTGACGAAATATTCGTATTGCAGATCGGCCTGTTGCAACGACGCCACGAGTGGCGCTCGGAGCCGGGCAGGCCTTTATCATTCGACGAAGATGTCCTCCGCAGCTTCATCGATACCCTGCCATACGAGTTGACCGCAGCCCAAGACAAAGCACTGCGGCAAATCGTAGCCGACCTGCGTACAGATCAGCCGATGAACCGGCTTCTGCAGGGGGACGTGGGATCGGGCAAAACGGTCGTCGCCGCGGCGGCGATGGCCGCGACGGTAGCCGCCGGCTCTCAGGCAGCGCTGATGGCCCCGACGGCCATCCTGGCTGAGCAGCACTACCAGACCATCAGCAGCCTGATGGAAGAAGCGGCCGAGCGCCAACCGACGCGGATTCAGAAAATCCGCGTGCGCCTGCTCACAGGCGATGTCACCGGGCAGGAGCGGGAAGAGATATACGCCGGTCTGGCCGATGGCAGCGTGGACATTGTCGTCGGCACCCACGCGCTGATCCAGGAGGGCGTCGATTTCCAAGACCTGGCATTCGTGGTGATCGACGAGCAGCACCGCTTTGGCGTGCGTCAGCGCGCAGCGCTGCGGCAGAAGGGGTATAACCCCCACCTACTGGTGATGACGGCCACCCCCATCCCACGCTCTCTCGAGTTGACGGTTTGGGGGCACCTGGATGTCTCCACCATCGACGAGATGCCGCCGGGCCGGCAACCGGTCATCACCCGCCTCATCCTGCCCGCCGAGCGCGAGCGGGCCTACAGCTTTGTGAACAGCCAGATCGAACAAGGCCACCAGGCATTCATCATCTGCCCGCTCGTGGAGGAATCGGGAAACATCGAGGCCAGGGCCGCCGTCGAGGAACACAAACGCCTTCAGAAGCACGTCTTCCCCGATCTCAAACTGGGCCTGCTGCACGGGCG
Organism: uncultured Anaerolineales bacterium; assembly: GCA_964635485.1. Lineage (GTDB taxonomy): Bacteria > Chloroflexota > Anaerolineae > B4-G1 > B4-G1 > JAFGED01. The sequence continues at coordinate 589 of CAZWPV010000237.1, read as the reverse complement.
CATGAAGGGCGACGAGAAGGAAGAGACGATGGCCCGCTTCGTTCAGGGCGAGCTGGACATCCTGGTCGCCACCTCCGTCGTCGAGGTAGGGATCGACGTGCCCAACGCCACGGTGATGCTCATCGAGGGCGCCGACCGCTTTGGCCTGGCGCAGCTCCACCAGTTCCGCGGCCGCGTGGGCCGGAGCGAACACGCCTCCTACTGCCTGCTGGTATCCGACTCCTCTACCGAAGAGGCTCAGGAGCGACTGCAGGCCGTCGAGGCGACCACCGACGGCTTTGAGCTGGCGCAAAAGGACCTGGAGATGCGCGGCCCCGGCGAGTTCCTGGGCACCCGCCAATCGGGCCTCCCCGATTTGAAATTGGCCAGCGTAACCGACCTCAGGCTCATCGAGACTGCCCGCGAGGCCGCCCGCCGATTTTTCGAGAGCGACCCGGAACTCGCGCAGCCCGACAACCGCCTGCTGGCCAGGCAGGTGCAAGCCGCCTTTGGCCCGGTGCAGTTCGAGAAAGGAGATGTCAGTTGAAGCGCATCGCCATCTACCCTGGGACCTTCGACCCCATCCACCTGGGCCACATAGATATCGCCA
>CAZWPV010000236.1:0-5097 GCA_964635485.1 uncultured Anaerolineales bacterium | reverse complement strand
CTTGAGCGCCGCGACTTCTGTCTGTATATCCTCCAACTCCTTGGGATTCTTGATCACGCCACTGTAGAGCCGCTGTTCCTCGCGCGAGATCTTGTCCGCCAAGCCCTGAACCTGCAGATCCAAATCACGCTGCTTGCGCGCCCACGAGTGGGTGCGCTTCTCGGCATTCTCCACGCCCCGGCGTGCCTGGCGCAGCGCTTCGCTCTCACCCAACGCGGCCTCTATCTCTTTCAAGCGCCGTCGCTTCTTATCCCCCTCGCTATCGAAACCCTGCAGGCGGTAGAGATCTGCACCCTTAGTCATCGTTGCCCCCCAAATTGTAGTGATAAGCCGATTATTCGAAAATAGATCCTGACCACCCTTGCGAAGGTTCAGTAGTAGCTTGAGAAGGAAAAACTGCTCTCACGGATGCAACAACTTGGCCCAATCCAGCTTTCACATAACCTTCGCAAGAGTTCCGGCGCAATTTCGAATACTCGGCGTGATAAGTGATAAATGAAAGAGCCTGATGCCGCTAGAGCACAAGGCTCGGCATCAGGCTCTTCAGACAATCATCTGCGCCGCGTGCCCGTCTGTCAAGCCACGCAGCTATCTTTCTTCCAACTCTGCAAGGCGCAGCGCTCGCCATCAATCCTCCGACTCTGGTTCCTCCGTCTCGTCCGGCTCGGGCTCAGAATCTGCTTCGGTGACGGCCTCGACAATGCCCTCGGTGACACCCTCGCTGGCGGCTTCAAGCTTCTCACCGACGGCCTCCTCATTGGTCTCTTCTGCCGGCATCGCACGCCCCGCCAGAACGTGCCGCACGACCAGCGTCACCGCTCCACCCAGCACACACGCGACGGCGAACCACTGCGCCGCTGCCAGCCCACCCATCATCCAGGCGTCGGGACGGAAGAAATGCTCGATGAAAAAGCGCCCCAGCGGATAGCCGATCAGATAGCCCCACACGATGTCTCCATACAGCAGCCTTTTCTTCCACTTGTGCGCGATCACGGCCAGAACGACGAACACGAGCAAGCACCACAGCGACTCGTACAGGAAAGTGGGATGGAAGAGCGTGTCGATCGGGTACATCGTCTTGCCCGCAACACAATCAGGATCACCGGGAAAAACACAGTTATACGGGCCGATGCGGTACTCGTTATCGATAATCAGACCCCACCAGGTACTCCCCGTCGGCGGTCCATACAGCTCCTGGTTGAAAAAGTTACCCCAGCGGCCAATCGCCTGCCCCAGAACCAGGGCCGGTGCACCGTAATCGAGCCACTGGAGCGGGCGCAGTTTGGCGTACAAGGCGTAGATGATGATCCCCAGCGCCCCCCCCGCAGCAGCCCCATAGATACCCAACCCTCCCTGCCAGATATACAAAGTCTCAATGAGGTGCTCGGGATGGGCAGGATCGAAGTAATAACTGCGCCCCAAGCCCTCCGCAGGCTCGGAGAGGACGTGATAGATGCGAGCGCCGACGATGGCCAGGACAATGGCGAGAGTGAGGGCACTCCAGATGTGATCGGGGTTCTCTCCGTCCTGCTTGGCCCGCCAGGCTGCGTAATAGGCCCCCGCTAAAATGCCGACGACGATCAGAAGGCCATACCAGTGAATGGCAAAGTTGGGCGCAAACTGGATGATGATGGGATCAAACGGTGGTCTCATTGATTGCTCCTGTCACAAGGTTGCGCCGATTATACCACAAGCAGGGCGGTTATCCAACACTCGGCCTCTTCCAGCCAGTGACTCAATCCTGCTTGCCGAAAATCTTGACCAGCGTCCTGGTAACCCAGAACACGGCCCACCCAATGAGCAGCGCCCCCGCCAACGCCAACTTCTGCTCATCGACGACCGACTTCACCACGGTGCTCTCAGGTGTCACCTCGACGATGGCAACAGGGCGCACGCTCATACCGCCGCTGCCGCCGCTCCCGCCCTCAGTGCCGCTCTCCACAACTTCTTCCTCGATGCCCATTTCAAAATCGTAGGCGACCTCGGCCACCGGGATGACGGTTCGGCCATCGGCACTCACAGGTTTGCCGAAAACGGCGTTGACGTTGGCCTTCTTGCGTAGATCAGTCAAAGCATCCAGTAATTTTTGAATCTCGGCTTCCATCAGTTTCCTCCTGCTTATCTCAGCTTAGCGCCTGCGCACGACGCGCTCAGCAATCATCATCAACGCCGGGATAACGAGCGCCGCCAAGAGCAAGCCACCAAGCCACTGCGCCGTCCTATCTTGAACGGGCATGTGGCGCTCACCTGCCCCACTCCGCTCCAGGACCGCGATGGGCCGCAAGTGCACGAACCCCGACCCCTCCCCGGCCAGCCCATCGGCGCCGACAAAGGCCCGCCGCCGTACGTCGGTCTCCACGCGCACGACCGGCACCAAATCCCGCTCCGCAACGCGAACCGGCTTTCCCTCCACGATCTCGATCATCTTACCTGCTCCTCTGCTTCCTCGTTCCCGCGTTTGCGTTCACTCGCCAACAACTTTTGAAGCATGGCCTCTTCCTCTTCTCGCGTGCTCACCTTGCCATCCAGCCGGGCCTCACGCAGCACACCCAGCAGCCGCCCAAAGAGCGGGCTGGGCCTCAGCCCCATCGCCTTCAGGTCATCCCCGGTGACCTCTGGCTCCACCAGCCGCCACTCCGTCTGGTACCGCAGCAACTGTCCCTGCTGCCGCCCGCTGCCTGTGGCGACCCAGGCCACGGCCAATACCCGCGACGGGAATGGCTGCAACAAGCGATAGACGGCGCTGGGCCGCCGCGCCCTCCCCACCTTGGGCAGAACCGCCCTCAGGTCGGGCAACAGACGCAGGTCGTCGGCATCGTCACGCTTGACCTTTAGTCGCTTGAGGAACGTCTCCAACTGCTCCCCGTTCAGCCGATACACCAACATAGCCAGGTGAAGGAAAGCGCCGTCCTCAGGCTTGAGCCCCCAGGTCTCGCGTGCCAGAGCCTGGCGAAGGGCAACGCATCTGCTTTGCAACCATTTATCACACCGCAGATTGGGATGTATTTGGGCCAGCACCCCCAGCTCCTCCAAGCGGCTCAGCACCCGCTCCGGCTCAGGCTCGTCAAAGATCTGCTCCAGCTCGTGGCGGATGCGATCGCCGCTGACCCGCCTCAGCAGTGGGAGCGCATCGGCGATCAACTCCTCGCTGCGCGGGTCGAGCCGAAACCCCAGGCGGCTCTCCAACCGCGCGGCCCGCAGCATGCGGGTGGGATCGTCCACGAAGCTGAGGCTGTGCAACACGCGGATGACGCCCTCCCGCAGATCGGATTCGCCGCCGTAAAAATCCAAAAGCTCACCCCAGTGATCGGGGTCGAGGCGAATGGCGAGCGTGTTGATCGTGAAATCGCGCCGGTGGAGATCCTGCTTGATCGAACTGCGCTCCACCTTTGGCAGCGCGGTGGGATAGACATAGAACTCGGTGCGCGCCGAGGCAAAGTCCACGCTGGGCGGCAAATCGCCGCTCACAGCCTCCTCCGTCATCTGCCGCCAGACGCGCCTGGTGAGAAGCCACTTGGCCGTACCAAAACGCTTGTGGCCGATCACCCTGCCGCCCAAATCCTTGGATAGATGGTTGGCCAGCGCGATAGCGTCCCCCTCGATGACCATGTCCACATCCACGATGGGCGTGCCCAGCAACAGATCGCGCACCAGCCCACCCACAAAGTAAGGCACGAAACCCATCTCGTGCGCCTCGCGCGAGATGCGGCGCACCAGGGTCAGCACCGGCTCCGAAAGCGCCTGCTCCAACAACGAGACCACCTCGTGACGCTGCGCGGGCTGTGACGGCGCGCCCCACATGGTGATCAGATCGGTGCGGGTGACCACGCCCACGATGCGGTTGCCCTCGACGACGGGAATCTGGCCCCGGTTGCTATCGATCATCACCCGCTGGAGATGGGCCACCGTATCGTCGGGGCCGACGGTGACGCTGCCGGCCTCCATCACCTGGGAGACGGGCGCATCGCCCATCTCGAACTGCAAAGCCCGATCCACCGCCCGGCGGGTCAGCAGGCCGATCACGCTGCCCGCCAGGACGACGGGGAAACCCTCGTGGCCGGTGCGCCGCATGCGCTCGGCGGCCTCGGCGACGGTATCCCTGAGGCTGAGCACCTGCACCCCCCGCGACATGATCTGCCTGACGGTGACGCCCGACCGCACGACCCGTGGCAGCAACTCCAGCAGCTCCTCGCGCACCTCCTGCAGCGAGCGATCACGTACGAGGGCCGCCGACGCCCGCTTGTGCCCGCCGCCGCCAAAGTGCTCTGCTACCTCGGCGACGTCGATATCGTCGCTGGTGCTACGGGCGACGATCTGGACCCTACCATCGAGAGCGACGAGCACGAACAGCGCCGCCGGCTCCAAAAGCTCCCGTAGCTTGTGGGCCAGCGTCGAGATCTCCTCCTCAAGTCCCTGCGCGTCGGCCCAGGCGACAAAGACGTTGTGCCCGCCGATCTCGAGGGTCTCGCTCTGCTCCAACAACTGCTCGTAAAGCTCGCGCTGCGCGGGTGCCAGGGGATGGTGCAGGAACTTGCCTGCGACGTCGAGACGTGCCCCCTGCTCCATCAACCATGCCGCCGCGCGCACGTCGCGCGCCGTCGTCGCGGCGTACGAAAGAGAGCCGGTGTCCTCGTGAATACCCAGCAAGAGCAGCGTTGCCTCGACCCACGTCAGCTCAATGCCGCGCACGCGAATCTCTTCCACCAGCAGTGTCGTCGTCGCGCCCAGCATCTCGCCGGAAAAGGTCCAATCGGGATTCAGGTCAGCGCTGCGCTCGTGGTGGTCGATGATGTCTACCTTCAGGTCGCGCCCCATCCCTTTGAGCGTAGTCAGGCTCTGTGTATCGACCAGAACGGCGCGCGTGATCTTGCGGCGGCGGGGGAGGTCGTCGGGCTGGACGAAGGGCAGCTCCATGCCGTAGAGGGAGATGAAGGCACGCCCGTTGCGATTGACGCGCTGGGGCAGCACGGGGGTGGCAGACGGAAAGAGCTTGCTCGCCCCCAACAGGCTGGCCACGGCGTCGAAATCCGCGTTTTCGTGGGTCAAGATGACTTCCAAAGCGTAAACCCCCTATGATAACCGAATTATAGCCCAACG
>CAZWPV010000235.1:0-5101 GCA_964635485.1 uncultured Anaerolineales bacterium | reverse complement strand
CAGGTAGATTATGCCACGAAGGTACCGTCCGCCAAAGCGAAAAGTTATTCCTGATGTTCGCTACAATAGCATGTTGGTGTCTCAGTTTATCAACAAGATCATGCGGGGTGGGAAGAAGAGCACGGCAGCACGGATTGTGTACGATGCGATGGACATCATGGGTGAGCGGATGAAGCGGCAGCCGCTGGAGGTGCTGGAGGAGGCGATGAAGAACGTCTCGCCAGTGCTAGAGGTCAAACCTCGGCGCGTGGGAGGCTCAACGTACCAGATTCCAGTAGAGGTGCCGCCGCGCCGTCAGGTTAGTTTGGCGATGCGTTGGCTGCTGGCTGCAGCATACAGTCGCCCCGGCAAGTCCATGGCCGAGAAGCTTGCTTCTGAGCTGATAGACGCGGCGAATGGGACTGGAACGGCAGTTAAAAAACGAGAAGATACGCATAGAATGGCCGAGGCCAACCGTGCCTTTGCCCACTACCGGTGGTAGAGATTTCAGATTGACGGGTTTAAGATTTAGGGTCATTGGCTCCATCGAAATCCGGGGTCTGGAATCGGCAAATCTTAAATCGCGTGATGGTTGCACAGAACCCGCTCCGTTGCATAAGAAACATTGGCATCATCGCTCACATTGATGCGGGTAAGACGACGACGACCGAGCGCGTTCTCTTCTACACCGGTCGCATTCACCGGATGGGTACCGTGGATGCGGGCACGACGGTCACGGACTGGATGGCGCAGGAGCGGGAGCGGGGGATCACAATCACCGCTGCGGCGGTGACCTGCTTCTGGGATCGTGATGGGCAGCGCCATCAGGTTAACATCGTGGATACACCTGGACACATTGACTTTACTGCTGAGGTGCAGCGTAGCCTGCGTGTCCTCGATGGCGGCATCGTCGTCTTTGACGCGGTCGCCGGGGTGGAGCCACAGTCAGAGACGGTGTGGCGACAGGCACGCGAGTTTGGTGTGCCGTTGATCGCCTTCATTAACAAGATGGATAAACTGGGCGCCGATTTTTCTCACGCGGTCGAGACGATCCGCGAGCGACTGTTTGCCAATCCGGTTGCCATCCAGTGGCCTATCGGCAGCGAGGCTAACTTCCGAGGTGCGGTAGATCTGCTGGAGATGCAGGCCATCGTCTGGCAGGACGAACTAGGGGCGAGGCCCGAGTTCGTGGAGATGCCTGTTGAGCTGGAAGGAACAGTGCGGGAGGCGCGTGAGCGGGCCGTGGAGCAGATCGTCGAGACCGACGACGCCTTGATGGAGCTCTACTTGGAAGGGCGAGAAATTTCGGCTGCTCAATTGCGACGGGCGCTTCGGCGGGCGACGTTGAGTGGGCAACTCAACCCGGTTTTGTGCGGTTCGGCGTTGCGCAACAAGGGGATTCAGCCCTTGCTTGATGCAGTGGTGGACTATTTGCCGTCGCCGTTGGACGTCCCGCCGGTAGAGGGGGTTAACCCCTATACCCAAAAGACCGAGACGCGCTCCGCTGATTCCGGCGAGCCGTTTTCGGCGTTGGTCTTTAAAATCGCGACTGATCCCTATGTGGGCAGACTGGCCTACTTCCGGGTCTATTCCGGCAAGGTGAAGGTGGGCTCTAGGGTGAGCAATGCCACCAAGAATCGGAAGGAACGCATCAATAAGTTGCTACGCATGTTCGCCGACCACCGGGAGGAGATCGCAGAGTTGGGCGCTGGAGATATCGGAGCAACGTTGGGCTTGAAGGAGACCTTCACTGGCGACACGTTGTGTGTGCCCAGCGGGCCGATCATCCTGGAATCGATCTATTTCCCAGAGCCCGTCATCTCTGTGGCGATCGAGCCCAAGACGGCGGACGATCAAGATCGTTTGGCCGAAGGATTGCGACGACTGGCGGAGGAAGATCCCACCTTTATCATCAAGGTCGACGAGAACACTGGCCAGACGCTCATCTCTGGGATGGGGGAGTTGCACCTGGAGATCCTGACCGACCGGTTGCTGCGCGAGTTCAACGTCAGTGGGCGGGTGAGCCGTCCGCGGGTCAGCTACCGCGAGACGATCACGCAGCGGGCCGAAGGCGAAGGGCTGTTCGATCGGCAGACCGGGGGCAGGGAACATTTCGGCCACGTATGGCTGGAAGTCGAGCCGTTGCCTATGGGCGAGAGTTTCCTCTTCGAGGACATGACGCGGGGCCGGATCTTGCCCAGCGAGTTCGTCGAGGCGGTTGAGCGGGGATGCTACGAGGCGATGGAAAGCGGCGTATTGGCTGGCTATCGCCTGATGAACATAAGAGCGCGCCTGCTCGACGCGGAGATGGACGAGGAAGCGTCCTCGGAGTTGGCCTTCAAGGTCGCCGGCACGATGGCCTTCAACCAGGCGGTGGGAAAGGCGGTTCCGGTCTTTTTGGAGCCGGTGATGGACTTGGAGGTGGTCGTGCCGGAGGGATACACGGGCGAGGTCATGGGGGATCTAAACGCTCGGGGGGCCGAGATCAGAGAGATGCTGTCTCGAGCGGGCAGTGTACAAGCCGTACGCGCTTTCGTACCCCTGGCCAAGATGTTTGGGTATGCAACCGACCTGCGCAGTTTGACGCAGGGGCGGGGCACTTTTACGATGGAGTTTCACCATTACGAAGAGGTAGATCAACAACGGATGGAAGCTATTTTACATGGCGGGGGCTGGTAACATAGTTACATCATCCGAAAGGAGTAAAAAATGGCGAAGGAAAAGTTTGAACGTACAAAGCCTCATATCAATGTGGGTACCATCGGTCACATTGACCATGGCAAGACGACTCTCACCGCGGCTATCACCAAGGTCTTGGCTCTCAAGGGGTATGCCGAGGCCGTGTCGTATAACGAGGTAGCCAAGGCGGATGCCAAGATGTTCCGCCGCGATGCGACCAAGATCTTGACCGTGGCCATTTCGCACCAGGAGTACGAGACCGAGAATCGACACTACGCGCACATCGACTGCCCGGGCCACCGCGACTATATCAAGAACATGATCACCGGTGCAGCGCAAATGGATGGCGCGATCTTGGTCGTTTCGGCTGCCGATGGCCCGATGCCTCAGACACGCGAGCACGTGCTGCTTGCCAGGCAGGTGAACGTGCCTGCCATCGTGGTCTTCTTGAACAAGGTCGACCTGATGGAGGACAAGGAGCTGCTGGAGCTGGTCGAGCTGGAGTTGCGTGAGCTGCTGGACAGCTACGAGTTCCCCGGCGACGAGACGCCCATCGTGCGTGGCAGTGCGCTTAGGGCGTTGCAGAGCGAGAGCGAGGACCCGGATGCGCCCGAGTACCAGCCTATCTGGGAACTGATGCGCGTGATCGACGAGTACATTCCCACACCTGACCGGGATGAGGACAAGCCGTTCCTGATGCCCGTCGAGGACGTCTTCTCGATCAAGGGTCGTGGTACGGTGGTTACCGGCCGTGTGGAGCGTGGCTCGATGGTGCCCATGACCGAGGTCGAGATCGTGGGGCTGAAGGAGACGTACAAGACGGTCGTGACCTCGATGGAGATGTTCCGTAAGACGCTCGACAAGGTCGTCGCTGGTGATAACGCGGGCCTGTTGTTGCGCGGTGTGGATAGGGATGAGGTTGAGCGTGGTCAGGTAGTCGCACTTCCTGGTTCCATAACTCCCCATACACACTTCATGAGCGAGGTGTACGTCCTGACCAGGGAGGAGGGCGGTCGTCACAAGGCCTTCTTCACCGGCTATCGTCCCCAGTTCTATCTCATGACACAGGACGTGACCGGCGAGATTGTTCTGCCGGAGGGCGTAGAAATGGTGATGCCTGGCGACCGTGTGAACCTGGAGGTGAAGCTGATCCAGCCGGTCGCCATTGAGGCAGGCTCCCGCTTTGCTATCCGTGAGGGTGGCCTGACCGTCGGTGCGGGCGTCGTCACAAAGGTTATAGAATAGTCTAGGAAGTGACCCATGGCCAAGCAGAAGATCCGCATCAGGCTCAAGGCTTACGATCATCGCGTGCTCGACGAGTCGGCCAAGCGTATCGTAGAGGCGGCAGAGCGCACGGGAGCTACCGTGGTAGGACCGGTGCCGCTGCCAACCAAGATCGAGCGCTTTACCGTTCGTCGTTCGACTTTCATTGACAAGGACTCGCATGAGCATTTCGAGATTCGCACCCACAAGCGGTTGATTGACGTGATTGAGCCGGATAACAAGACGATTGACTCGTTGATGCGGCTGAATCTGCCGGCCGGTGTAGACATCGAAATCAAGCTGTAGCAGGGGGACAATCAGGAGGAGGGAGGAGGTGCGTAAGGTTTACTCACGACCTCCTCCAAAATTGTGCCTGCCAGCGGGAAACGGTAAATGTTGCCCGGGGGGCAACAATCCCCTGGGGAGGTTTTAGCGTGAAGGTTATTTTGGGTAAAAAAGTTGGAATGACGCAGATGTTCAACGAGGCCGGTGAGGCCGTCCCAGTGACGGTCATCGAGGCCGGTCCCTGCTACGTCACCCACATCAAAACACCTGAGCGAGATGGGTACACTGCTGTGCAACTGGGGTTTGAGGAAGTGAAGCCTCAGCGGTTGAGCGGCGGCGAGAAAGGCCATCTGGAGCGCAACGATTTGCCTCCGCTGCGATACCTGCAAGAGCTGCGTGTGCGGGAAGTGGACGTGGAGGAGGGGGAGCGCATCTTGGCGGATATCTTTGAAGTGGGTGACTGGGTGGACGTGGTAGGTACCTCGAAGGGCCGTGGATTCGCCGGCGTAGTCAAGCGACACGGCTTTGGTGGTGGCCCCAAGACGCACGGTCAGTCGGACCGTCAGCGCGCCCCAGGTTCTATCGGCGCTTGTGCTACACCTGGCCGGGTGTGGAAGGGGTTGCGGATGGCGGGCCGTATGGGAGGTGCACGTGTTTCATCTCAGAGCCAGCGTGTGGAGTTGGTGGATCCGGAGCGGAATCTGCTGGCGGTACGTGGCGGCGTGCCGGGCACTAATGGCGGGTTGGTGATGGTCAAACAAGCCCGCAAATCGGCCGAGCTGCAGAGACGACGCGGCGAGTAGCCTGTGAGGAGAGCCATGGTTGTTCCAATATACAACATCAAAGGAAAAAAGGTCGGTGAGGTCGAGCTGCGCTCCGACATCTTTGAGGCTCC
>CAZWPV010000234.1:0-5108 GCA_964635485.1 uncultured Anaerolineales bacterium | reverse complement strand
CGACGGCGATGGTGGGCACCGATTTCATCGGCGACGACCTGGCCCAGTTGTGGATTGCCGACGATGGGACGTTGCGGGGTATCAATCCCGAGCAGGGCATCTTTGGCATCGTCAGGGACGTCAAGCGGGAGGATGATCCTCACCTGATGAAAGCACTGCGGGAAGAGGGGGCGGAGGTGATCTGGACGAACGTGCTGATCGACGTGCACGGCGTGCCGTATTGGGAAGGGTGCGGCGAAGTCCTGCCCGATCGTGGCATCAACTTTCAGGGCGAATGGTGGCGGGGCAAGACGGACGAAAATGGCAATCCCATTCCGATCTCTAGCAAGAACGCCCGGTGCACGGTCTACTGTACTTCCATCGACAACTACAATGAGGATTCAGCAGAGGATCCGAAAGGCGTCGAGATCAAGGTGATCACGTACAGTGGGCGTGATAGCGACACGATGCCGCCGGTGTGGGTGGCCAAGACCCCCGATCACGGTGTCGTCATCGGGGCCTCGATTCTCTCGGCGGCGACTGCGACCGAGGTCGGGGTCACGGGAGTGCGTCGCCAGCCCTGGGCCAACGAGCCGTTCATCCCCGGTCCCCTGGCCGACTATATGGACGCCCAGTTTGCATTTTTCAACTCCGACAAGCTAAAGAATAAGCCCATCATGGCCGGGCTGAACTACTTTTTGACCCACGAGGCCCGAGGCGGTGAAGGAGATGGTCTGCTCGGCGAAAAACGCGACGTAAAGGTCTGGCTCGGCTGGTTGGAGCTGATGGCGAATGGGGATATCGGCGCAATTGAGACGCCTATTGGTCTGATTCCCAAGTACGAGGACCTGAGGGAGCTTTTCGCCGGGATCGATAAAGAGTACCCTAAAGAGCTCTACGACAAGCAGTTTGCTTTCTACATCGACAACATCCTGGGCCGGATTGATCTCCAGGAGGAGGCCTACAGGAAAGAGGATAACGTTCCGGCCAGGCTGTTCGAGGTCTACGAGGAGCAGCGGGCTGCGCTCGAGGGGCTCAAGGCCAAGTACGGCCCGACCGTCTCGGTCGAGCAGGTCGTTGAGGCCACTGAAGGGTAGCCTATTTTCGCGCAAGACGCGGTCAAGGAGTTTATCGTGGGAGGTCTTTTGGGGCCTCCCGCGTTGTTTTCTACTAGGGTTGTGCTACAATATCTCGGCTCACTTGGAGGTGCTATCGTTATGCTGACTAAAGAAGAGTTGCTCGCCAAAGCCGAGAAACCAGCCGCGGACGCGATGCGTTTGCATCCTTTTTATCGGGGCAAGGTACAGGTGGTGTCCAAGTGCACCGTGCGTGATTTCCAGGATTTTGCCATCTGGTACACGCCCGGCGTGGCGGCCCCCTGCCGCGACATCGAGGCACACCCGGAGAAGGTGTGGGAGCACACCAACCGGGGCAACACCATCGCCATCGTCTCCGATGGGACGCGCGTGTTGGGCCTGGGCGATATCGGCCCTGAGGCGGGCCTGCCGGTGATGGAGGGAAAGGCGCTGCTGTTCAAGTATCTGGGCGGTGTGGACGCGGTGCCCATCGTGTTGGGCACCAAGGACCCCGACGTGCTGATCGAGACGGTCAAGGTGCTGGAGCCTTCCTTCGGCGGCATCAACTTGGAGGATATTTCTCAGCCCAAGTGCTTTCGCATCCTGGATACCCTGCGGGCGGAGATGGCCATCCCGGTGTGGCACGACGACCAGCAGGGCACGGCCACGGTTCTGCTGGCCGGGCTGATCAACGCGCTCAAGATCGTGGGCAAGGAGATGTCCGGGATCAAGCTCGCGATGATCGGCGTGGGCGCGGCCAACGTGGCCACCTACCGCTTGCTCAAGGCCAGCGGGGTCGACGTGGGCGGGATCGTCGCCTGCGATAGCAAGGGCACGCTTCACCCTGGCCGTGGCGACATCGAGGAGCGCCAAGACGAATCCGTCGACAAGTGGCGCATCTGCCAGGAGACCAACGCCGAGGGCATCGTGGGAGGGGCGGCGGAGGCGATGCGCGGCGCCGACGTGATGATTGCCCTCAGCAGGCCCGGCCCGGGCACGGTCAAGCCGGAGTGGGTGGCGGGGATGGCCAAGGACGCCATCGTCTTTCCGTGCGCCAACCCCATCCCCGAGATCTGGCCGTGGGAGGCGAAGGAGGCCGGGGCGCGCATCGTGGGCACGGGGCGCAGCGATTTTCCCAACCAGATCAATAATTCCTTAGGCTTTCCCGGCATCTTTCGCGGCGTTCTCGACGTGCGGGCCAGGACGATTACCGACGAGATGGCCATTGCCGCCGCAGAGGAGTTGGCGACCTGCGCCGATGAGCGCGGCATCCACGAGGAGTATTTGATTCCCACTATGGACGATTGGGACGTGTTCCCCCGCGAGGCGGTGGCTACGGCGATGAAGGCCCAGGAGCAGGGGCTGGCGCTGCTGGAGAAAACGCCCGGGGAGCTCTACGCTCAGGCCGAGACGACTATCCGCCAGGCGCGCGAGACGGTGCAGGTGCTTATGAGAGAGAGGCTTATTCCCAATCCGCCAGCGGAGTGAAAGAGACAGGGGTAAAGTGCTCAAACGTGCCGAAGAAATATTTGATCAGTTGGTCGCCTGGAGGCGTGACTTTCACGCCCATCCCGAGTTGGGCTTTCAGGAGACATGCACCGCAGCCCAAGTGGCTGAGGTGGTGGAGGGGCTGGGTTATCGCGTGCGTACCGGGGTGGGGCGGACCGGCGTCGTGGCTGAACGTGGCGAGGGGTCTCCCATCGTCGCTATCCGCGCCGACATGGACGCGCTGCCAATCCACGAGGCCAACGACGTGCCCTACGCCTCCCGGGTTCCCGGTGTGATGCACGCCTGCGGCCACGACGCCCACACTGCCATCGCCCTGGGTGTGGCGACGCTGTTGGCGGCGGAGGAATTTCCCGGCACGGTGCGCTTCCTCTTTCAGCCCTCGGAGGAGCGCGGGGATGAGGAGGGGATCAGCGGCGCGCCGCGCATGGTGGAGGATGGCGCGATGGAGGGGGTGGATGCGGCGCTGGCGCTGCACGTGCGCGCCACTCTCCCCGTCGGTGATATCTCTGTGGAGGCCGGTCCCGTGTCGGCCGGCGTGGATACGTTCCGCGCCGCGATCCTGGGGCAGGGCGGCCATGGGGCGTACCCGCATCTGCTCGTCGATCCCATCTACATCGCCGGACACGTGATCCTGGCGCTGAACGGCATCGTCTCCCGCCGCCTCTCGCCGACCGTGCCGGCGGTGGTCAGCATCGGCGCGATCCACGGCGGAAGTGCGTGCAACGTGATCCCGGAGCGAGTAGAGATCACGGGCACCATCCGTTTTATGAGCCAGGCGGTGCGCGAGCAGATCTATGCCGAGATCGAGCGGGCGTTTGAGATGGCCCGGACGATGGGCGGCGATTTCGAGCTCGAGATCGAGCCGGGAGGGCTGCCGATGGTCAACGACGCGGCGGTGGTCGGGCTCATTCGGCAGGTCGCCGCTGATCTGCTGGGGAGCGAGCACGTGTTGGAGCAAGAGGTGACGATGGGGGCAGAGGACTTTGGTGTGTTCTCGGCCTTGGCACCGGGGGCGATGTTCAGGCTGGGCTGCCGCATCGAGGGCGACGAGCGCAAGGGGCACAACCCGCGCTTCGATATCGACGAGCGGTGTCTGCCCATCGGCGCGGCAATTTTGACAGAGGCGGCGCTGCGCTTACTGAAGGGAGGAGGCAAGAAGCAAGAGTCAAGAGGCAGGAATTGATCTCGCATCCTGTATCTTGCATCTTTTACCATGTTCTTTATCGATTTCCGCCTGTTCATTTCCGGCCTTTTGGCCTTGGTGACCATCGTCGCCATCATCGCCATCGCGTCGGATCGTTGGCGGCGCAAACGCCAGGCGGCACTATACGGCCTGCAGGAGATACGCCAGGTATTGGAGCAGGCACCTGTTGGACTGCTGGCGCTGGGCGGCTCGCGGACGTATCGCTACGCTAATCCCTACGCTCGACGCCTGCTCGGGCTGCCGTCGCCTGCCGGGTCGTTCCCTGATGCCGAATGGGCCTCACTGCTCGAAGCGGATCGGGATGCTCTCAGGGCGGGGGAGATACGGTAGGGCGGTATCGCACCGTCTCCTTGCCTTCCGGCGAGACCGTCGGCTGGTGGGTTGCCCGGTCGGAGGGCAGGCATGTGGTTTTTGTGCAAGATGTCACCGCGCAGCAGCGAGCCGAGCAGGCCGCCGGTTACCTGCTCAGCGCGCTCTCTCACGAGCTGCGCACGCCCATCGCCACGATCCTGACGCATCTGGAGATCCTGCAACTGCCCGACATCTCCACCGAGACCGGCCAGCAGTCGCTGCGCTTGCTCAAGACGGAGACGCAGCGCATGTCGCGTCTGGTCCATCGTATGCTGGATCTGGGGCGGCTGGAGACCAGCGCCGAGATTGAGCTCGGCCCAATTGCTCTCTTGGGCGTGGTGGAGCAGGCCGTCGCGCAGATGACTCCCCAGGCAGAGGAGCGGCAGATCGCGATCTCGCTCCAGGCCGATACACCGCTGCCCCTCGTCCTGGGCAATGCAGATTATCTTCTGCAGGTATTTCTCAACCTCCTGGACAACGGCTGCAAGTACTCGCGGCTTGGCGACCGGGTGGAGGTCACCTTGCGGCGACATCAAGAGGGAATCGAGTGCGCCGTGTGCGATACCGGGCCGGGCATCCCGGTTGAGCATCTGCTGCACGTCACGCGCCGTTTTTACCGCGCAAACCGTCGTGGGACGGAGGGCAGCGGTCTGGGCTTGGCCTTGGTCAAAGAGATTCTGCGCCGCCATCAGAGCCGCCTGGAGATCGAGAGCCGCGCCGATGGGGAGGAGACGGGCACCTGCGCGCGCTTTATCCTGCCGCTTTCGATGGGGGAGGCTGAGTGATGCTGAACTCGGTTTGGAATCGGCTGCGGCGTCTGTGGTGGATCGTGCTGCTTTTGGCGCTGGTTGGCGGGGTCTGGCTGCTGCCCATATCGGGTGGGGTGATGGTGATCCCCGGCGAAGCGCCTGACGCGCCTCACTGGCCCATCGTGAACCTCTCGCCGGCCTTACCCAGGCCGGGTCAGACGGTGGACCTGTGGGTGACGG
>CAZWPV010000233.1:0-5112 GCA_964635485.1 uncultured Anaerolineales bacterium | reverse complement strand
GTACGTCCATGTTGGCCGTGCGGTTGCGCAGCGCGTGGTAGGAGCCGACGTAGTAGTCCCAGCCGGTGTAGAACTGCACCGGGGTCGCTAGCGCCAGAAAGAGCCAGTCGACCCAGGGGGCGTGGGCCCACGTGCCCAGCAGCCCAAAATCGCGTGCCATGCTGAGCAGGAAGAGGGGTAGGGCGAAAGCCACGCCCACCCAGAACTTGCGGGTTTGGTCGGCGATCTCGGTCTGGCGCGCCTTGGCCTCGGCGTCTTCCAGCGGCGCCTCTGCGCCCTCCGCGGCCTGTACCACGCCGTAGCCCGCCTCCTCGACGGCGCGGATCATGTCGGCGACGCTCGTCACACCGGGGATGTATTCGACGGAGGCGCGCTCCGTGGCAAAGTTGACGCTGGCTTCCACCACGCCGTTTACCTTCTTGTTCAGCGTGCGCTCGACGGTGGCGGCGCAGTTGGCGCACGTCATACCCGTGATGGGCAGCTCGACCTTGGCGGTCACCACGCCGTAGCCTGCATCCTCGACGCGCTTTGCCAGGTCGGCGGGCTTGACCTTCGCAGGGTCGAACGTCACCGAGGCCTGCTCGGTGGCAAAGTTCACCGCTGCGTCGGTCACGCCTTCCGACTTTTTCAGGCTGCGCTCGACGGTGAAGGCGCAGTTGGCGCAGTGCATGCCGGTGATGAATAGGGTAGCACGGTTCTCGGTCATTGCTGGCTCCCTTATCGGCTGATTAGTCGGCGGGTGGGTAATTGATCTCGGACAGCAGCGACTTGATGCTATCCCAGGTGGCAGGCGCTTCCCAGGCCACGGCGACTTTTTTAGTCCCTGCATCGGCCTCCACGCTAGTCACGCCGTCCAGTTCGCTCAACTCGCGTTTGATGGTCATCACACAGTGACCGCAACTGATGTTCGGTACGCTAAATGTCTTGGTAGCCATTTCAGCGCCTCCTGTTTGTCTGGTTCTGTTCAATTATACAATATCTGGAGTAAAAAAGTCAACTATTTGCGTGTTTGATTTGTGTTAGAAATGCGGGTATTGGTGCCGATGGAGATTTGTGCTACAATCCAGGCTATGGCTTCCAAGGAGTGGCGTTGGGTCGCTGGTGTGACGCTGGCGTTGGTAGTTGCCAGCAGTCTGCCTTACCTCGTTGCCTGGGCGACGACGCCGGATAACTCTCATTTCACCGGACTGATTTTCAATCCCAAGGATGGCAATTCTTACATCGCCAAGATGCGCCAGGGACTGGAAGGCTCCTGGTTGTTTCATCTCCCCTACACCCCTGAATCGCAAGATGGCGCGCCGGTGTACCTGTTCTATCTATTGCTTGGCCACATAGCGCGCTGGACGGGTCTACCGCTCATCGTGGTCTATCACTTGGCGCGCGTGGTCGGCGGCGCGGCGATGTTGGTGATTCTGTACGTGCTGGCATCTCGCGTCAGTGATGATGTTGGCGAACGGCGTGCGGTGTTCCTGCTGGCGACGCTGGGTTCAGGGTTGGGGTGGTTAGTCGTGTTTTTCGGCTACAAATCCGCCGATCTGTGGGTGCCAGAGGCGTTTCCGGTTTATGCGCTGCTGGCGAATGCGCACTTTTCGCTTTCGATAGGGTTTATGATGTGGATTGCGAATTGTGGACTGGCGATTGCAGGATGCAAGAAGCAAGAAGCAGGATGCAACAGGCTAAAGTGGCGTGGTCCGGGGATGATTCTGGCTGCGGTGGCTTTGGGAGCCGTTCAGCCGTTTGGGTTGGTGGCGGCGTTCGGTGGTCTGGGGGCGATGCTGGTGGCGCGGATCGTGCGAGAGCGGTCTATTCCTTGGCGGGCAGTTGCCTGGGTGATCCCCGCTGGCGTGGTGGCGTTGCCGTATCCGCTCTACATGCTCCAGGCGATACGGACCGACCCGGCTTTGGCGGCGTGGAACGCGCAGAACGTGACCGACTCGCCTCCGCTGTGGGATTGGGCGCTGAGCTATGGGTTGGTGCTGGTGTTAGCCGTTTGGGGAGCGGCGTTTGCTGTACGCCGCGGCTCCGATGCCGACTGGCTGCTGATCGGCTGGGTGGGTGTGACGTTGGTGGGAATGCACCTGCCGCTGCCGCTACAACGGAGATTGAGCCTGGGATGGGGCGTGCCGTTAGGGTTGCTGGCTGGAGTGGGATGGTGGCGTGGTGTGCGCCCGCGCGTCAAGGTACGCCGGCGCGGGTTGGCTCAGGGGCTGGCGATTGCCTTCTGCGTACTGACGCCGGTGTTCTTGATCGTGGGCCATCTGGTAACGGCTTCTGACTTTTACCTGAGCGGTGGAGAGTGGGCTGCCATTGAGTGGCTGCGTGAGGAGGGCGAGCCGGATGCGGTGCTTCTGTGCTCGCTGCGGATGGGACTCTTCGTGCCGGCGTGGGCCGGGCAGCCGGTGGTCTATGGCCATCCCTTCGAGACGGTGAATGCCGAGGCGCGCAAGACGCAGGTGGAGGCGTTCTGGGCCGGGGAGATGAGTGCGGAGGAGCGGCCGATGTTTTTGGAGGGAAACAGGGTGGGGTATGTGCTGGTTGATTCGGAGATTGAGGGATTGGAGGTCGGAGATTGGAAATTGGCGTTTGAGGCTGGGGATGTGAGACTATACAATGTCAGACCTGAATAGCGACGGCAATCGCCAATCTCTGATCTCTA
This sequence comes from uncultured Anaerolineales bacterium, assembly GCA_964635485.1. Taxonomy (GTDB): domain Bacteria; phylum Chloroflexota; class Anaerolineae; order B4-G1; family B4-G1; genus JAFGED01. The sequence goes on along the minus strand of CAZWPV010000233.1, from coordinate 2,456 downwards.
GGAAAGAATACCGCTTCGTGCTGGTCGTCGGCTTTCTCGCCCTCGTCATTACCTCGATTCCCTACATCTTTGGTGCGGTGCAACCGACCGAGGGCCGCGTCTTTGGCGGGTTCGTCTACGCGCTGGAGGATTGCTACTCTTACCTAGCCAAGATGCGGCAAGGGGCGCAGGGGGCGTGGCTGTTTCATATCGCCTACACCTCCGAGCCGCACATGGGCACGTTGTTTTTTCCCTTCCACTTGATTCTGGGCAAGATAGCGGCGCTTCTGCCAGGCGGTGACCTGACGGTGCGGATGGTGTGGGTTTACCACACGGCGCGGTGGGTCTTTGGGCTGGGATTACTCCTGACGGTTTATCGTTTCCTGGCCGCGTTCACCGAGCGAGCAGCGGTGCGGCGCGTGGCCTGGCTGATGGTGACCTTTGGCGGGGGGCTGGGCTGGCTGATCGTCGCGCTGGGGCAATCGGACTGGCTCGGCTTTCCGCCGCTGGATTTTATTCTCCCGGAGGGATTCACATTTCTGGTGCTGTACGCTTTCCCGCACATCGCGCTGGGGCGGACGCTGCTGTTATGGGGAATTTTATTTTTGCTAAGGGCCTGGGGCACGAAACAGCAAATATCAAATATCAAATTTCAAATCCCACGTGTGGGTTGGGCAGCACTGGTCGGCCTCTCGTGGCTCCTGATGGGCCTCATCGTCCCTTTCTATGTGCCTGTGGCCTGGGCGGTGATGGGAGCGGCGTGGATGGTGCTGGGCGTGCGCCAGCGGCGCATCGCGTGGCGGGAGGCGCTGCTGGCCGCCGTGCCGGTGCTCGTTTCCGCGCCCGTCGTGGGTTACAGCTTGTGGGTGTTCAACAGCGACCCGGTGTACGAGGTTTGGTCAGCGCAGAACCTGATTCTGTCACCACATCCGCTGCATTACCTGGCCGCCTATGGCATGCTGCTGCTGCTGGCAGCCTTTGCCGTGTGCGATGCCTGGCGTAGTGAGAGGCCGGTGTGGTTGGCACTGGCCTGGGTGGGTGTGGTGCCGTTCCTGGTCTACCTGCCGTTCAACCTGCAGCGGCGGCTGGTCGAGGGGGTGCAGGTGCCGCTGAGTTTGCTGGCAGCGTGGGGACTGGGGCAAATTGCAAATTGCAAATTGCAAATCTCAAGTCTTCGGCGGTGGCTGCTCGTGGGCGTGGTGTTGCTCGCCCTGTCGCTCACCAACGTGGTGCTGGTGGCGGGGAATGCACTGGTGCTGCACGGGCGCTCGGAGCCGGTCTATCGGGATGCGGCAGAGATCGCGGCGCTGGATTGGTTGAGCGGGCGGGTCGAGTCCGACAACGTGGTGTTGACATCTTACGAAACCGGCAACTATCTACCGGCGCGGGTGTGGGCGCGCGTATTCGTAGGCCACGGTCCAGAGACTGTGGATTTTGCTCAAAAGAAATCACAGGCCGCGCGCTTTTTCAGCAACACGAGAGCTGATGGTGAATGGCGGCGGCAATTCCTGGAGGAGTATGGCATTGATTACGTTTTTTGGGGGCCTAACGAGCGAAAATTAGGCAAGTTCGTGCCGTATGAGGCATCCTACTTGCAGCCGGTTTACGAGGAGATGCCGGATTACGCCATCTTTGAGGTTGTGCAGTAAGCGGGAAGCAAGATGCAAGAGGCAAGAAACGGGCGTTGGTCATCGGTCATTGTTCATTGTTCGTTTGTCCTTTTCCCCTTGATGTTGCTCTGGCGTCCTCTCTTCGCCGGGGAGGCGTTTCACTGGAGTACGCCTCTGCTGCAATTTGTGCCCTGGCAGCGCATGGCGGCCGAGATGTGGCGTGGCGGCCACCTGCCGCTTTGGAATCCACTCGTGGGCTGCGGCGCGCCGCTGGCGGCCAACTATCAGACGGCGGCTTTTTACCCGTTGAACGCGCTTTATCTACTGCTGCCGGCAGAGGTGGCGCTGACGTGGACGACGGTCCTGCACTTGTCTCTGGCCGGATTTGGGATGTATCGCTGGGGCCGGGCGGTCGGGCTGGATCGGTTCGCCGCCTTGGTCGGCTCTCTGGCGCTGGAGGGCAGCGGTTTCCTGGTGGCGCGGGTGGCGCTTTTTCCCAGTATGGCGTTCGCTTTTCCCTGGATCGGCGTGTGGCTGTGGCGCGGCGAGGTGTTGGTGCAGTGCAAGCGATTCAGCGCCGCGTTGTGGCTTGGGCTAGCCCTTGGCTTGGGTCTCTTGGCGGGTCACGCGCAGACAGCGTTTTACGGCGGCGTGCTGCTGATGGCGTATCTGATCTTTCGGACGGCGCAGGCAGAGGGTCGAGAGACTAGAGATTGGCGATTGCTATTTGGACGTTGTTCATTGTTCATTGCCCCATTGTTCATTGGACTTGGGTTGGCTGCCATCCAGCTCCTGCCCACCGCCGAGCTGATGCTCCAATCGCAGCGCGCCACCGGCGTGGATTACGACTTTGCGATGACGAACTCG
>CAZWPV010000232.1:0-5142 GCA_964635485.1 uncultured Anaerolineales bacterium | reverse complement strand
ATCCCGCTCACGCTGCAGGTGGCGCTGGGCCAGCGGGAAAAGGTCACCATCTATGGCGACGACTATCCCACCCGCGACGGCACCTGCGTGCGCGACTACATCCACGTGATCGACCTGGCCCAAGCGCACATCCTGGCCCTGCGGGCGCTGGACGAAGGCAGCCGCACCTACAACCTGGGCAACGGCCATGGGTTCACCGTCAAGGAGGTCGTCGAGACCTGCCGCGCGGTGACCGGCCACCCGATCCCGGCCGAGATCGGCGCGCGCCGCCCGGGTGACCCGGCCACGCTGATCGCCAGCAGCGCCAAGATTCGCCGCGAGCTGGGCTGGGAGCCCAGGTACCCCGACTTGCGCACGATCATCGAGCACGCCTGGGCGTGGCACCGCCTGCACCCGAACGGTTACGAGGATTAGGCCAGTGCGCATCGTGATCAACGCCTGGTTCTGGGATAGCCCCACCACCGGCAGCGGGCAGTACACCCGGCGGCTGGTGGAAAGACTGACTACACTGGACGAGGAGCTAGAGATCATCCTCGTCACCCCGAGTGAGGAAGGCCAAGAAGAACATCCTGCATCCTGCATTCTGCATCCTATCCCCTGTTCTCGCTCCAATCTGGGAAAGGTCTGGTTCGAGCAGGCCGCTTTTCCCCGCGCGTGCCGCCGCCTGCGCGCCGACGTGGCCCACGTGCCCTATTGGGCACCCCCGCTGCGGCCCGCTGTCCCGACCGTCGTCACCATACACGACCTGATCCCGCTGCTGCTGCGCGAGTACCGAGGCGGACCGCTGGTGCGTCTCTACACCGCGCTGGTCGGCAAGGCCGCGCGAAACGCCACGCAGGTGCTGACCGACTCGGAATTCTCCCGGCAGGACATCATCGCGCATCTGAATCTCGCACCAGACCACGTGCGCGCCGTGTACCTGGCCGCAGGCGAACGCTACACGCCGACGCCCGCTCCAACCGACGCCGACATCCGCGCGCGATATGGTTTGCCGCAGCGGTACGTGCTCTACCTGGGTGGGTTCGACGTGCGTAAGAACATCGCCACGCTGATCGACGCCTACCGCCGCGCCGCGCCGACCATCGGTGAGACACACCCGCTGGTGATCGCCGGGCGGCTCCCGGGAGAGGATACCCCCTTCTCCCCCGACCCACGCCGGCTGGCCTGGGAGCAGGCCCTGGAAGAGCGCCTGGTGCACTTCCCCGGCTTTGTAGAGGAGGTCGATCAGCCAGCGATCTACCGGGGCGCGACGGCCTTTATCTTCCCCAGCCGCTACGAGGGATTCGGCCTGCCGCCGCTGGAGGCGCTGGCCTGCGGCACGCCGGTCGTGGGCAGCAACGTCTCCTCCATCCCCGAGGTCGTCGGCGACGGCGGGCTGCTGCTACCGCCGGACGACGTCGAGGGCATGGCAGAGGCGCTGGTCAAGCTGGCGACCGACGACGGCTTCCGCGCCGGTCTGAGCCAGCGCGCGGTGGCTCAGGCCGCCCGCTTCTCGTGGGAGCGGACGGCGCAGGAGACGCTGGCAACGTACCGGAATGCGGCAGGAGCTGCATAGTGAGTGAGACACAAGCCTACCGAATACTGGTCATAGACTATGATCCAGAAATAGGCGAGCTAGTCAGGCTCATTCTCGGCAAATGCAAATACGCAATAGAATTCGCCAAAGGTGGGCTTCAAGGGATAGCCATCGCTGAGCAAGATCCTCCAGACCTCATCACCCTCGCCATCATGATGCCTGAAATTGACGGATGGGAAACGTATAACCGTCTTCGGACGATACCCACCCTCAGAAAAACCCCCGTTCTCTTCATGGCTGCTGCTTCCCCAGAGTGGGTCTATCCAAAGGCCCAACGCATTGGCATAGCAGGGTACGCTTATATGGGCAGCGGGCCACAAGCACTACTTGCAGCGTGTGAAGCTATCCTACGGGGAGAAACTTACTACCCTATTCTTCCAGACCGCGAACTTCAAATCTGGGACCTCCAGACACAAATTGACAAACTGGCAAGATTTGTCATTCGCCATTTGCCACTTGTCATTTTCCTTGCCTCTCTCACCCTCTACACCGCCACCCTCATGCCCGACCTGCTGCCCGCCGACTCGGGCGAGTTCCAGCGGGTCGCCGCCACCGCCGGGCTGGCCCACCCGCCGGGCTACCCGCTCTACACGATGCTGGGCTGGCTCTTCGCCCAACTGCCGCTGAGACCCGGCCCTGCCTGGCGCGTGAACCTCTTCTCGGCTGTCACCGCCGCCGCCACCGTCGCACTGGTATTCCAGACCGGGCGCCGGGTGACGAACTCGATCTGGGGCGGATTGATCGCCGCGCTGATGCTCGGCTCCGCCACCACCTTCTGGGCTACGGGGACAAAGGCCAGCATACGGCCTCTGACCGCCTTCTTCACCGCGCTGTGCGTTTACGCGCTAGTCGAATATCGAGCGCAAATCACAAGCCGCAAATCGCCGATCTCGGATCGCTACCTGACCCTCTTCGCCCTCGCCCTCTCCCTCGGCCTCACGCACCATTACGCCTCAATGGCCTTCCCCGCCATCCCCTTCGTCGCCTACCTCATCCTGGCCGACCCCACCCTCCTGCGCCAACCACGCCGCTGGCTCAAGCCCATCGCCGCCTTCATCCTCGGGCTGCTGGTGCTGGTCTACCTGCCCCTGCGAGGCTCGCCCGATCTGAACCTGACCACGCCGGCGGGCTTTTTCCACTACTTCCTGGGCCTCGGCTTTGAGGGCGACATGTTCGCCGTCAGCCTCTTTGACCGGTTGGCGATATTCCCTACCCTGCTGCGCTTCCAGTTCAACACCGCGCTCCTGCTGGCGGCGATCCTCGGCGCGCTGCTCCTCCTGTGGCGCGACCGCAAGCTGGCACTGCTCCTGCTGGGCAGCCTTGTCCTGCACACCGTCATCGTCCTCACCTACCGCGCCCCGCAGACGGTCGAGTATATGATGCCCGCCTACGTACCCTTGGCACTGCTGGCGGCGGCACCGCTCAGAGCAATCCCAAAGCTCCAAATAGCAGATTGCAAATTACAGATCGCAAATCTCGTACGAGTTTGCAAATTTGCGATCCTGGCCCTCGTTCTCATCTCAGGCATATCCAACTTGGTCAGCCACCTTCCCAGCTACGTCACGCTCTCCCAAAGCCACGATACGCGCGCGTATGCCGAGACGCTGCTGCGCGACGCGCCCGCCGATGCCGTCGTGCTCTCCAACTGGCACTGGTTCACGCCGATGCGCTACCTGCAGGAGGTCGAAGGGCTGCGCCCCGACGTGACTGTCAAGTACGTTTTTCCCGAGGGACGTTCGCTGGCGCAGAATTGGGTGGATGCAATCGAGGCGACCATCCACGAGCACCCCGTAGTCGTCACCAATCACTACGCAGAGTATGACCAACTGCCATACCGCTTCGAGCCGTTCGGACAGGCGTTCCTGGTGCGCGCCGGGCCAAACTTTGATTTACCTGCCGACTTGACCCCGCTCGACGTGACGCTGGGCGAGCAGGTCACGCTGCTGGGCTACCGGCTGGAATCGGACGAGACGGAGCCCTCCCGCCCACTCGTGCTAACGCTGGCCTGGTCGCCAGTCACCGTGCCCAAAAGCGACCTCTCCCTCTTCGCCCAACTCATCGGCACCGACGGGCGACTGTGGAGCGCCACGCGCGATGCCAGCCATCCGGCCGCCCGCCTCGTCGCCGGGGAGGTCGTCGTCGAACGATTCGTCATCCACCCGCGGCTCCACGCGCCGCCGGGCGACTATGGACTCGCCGTCGGGGTGTACACGCCCGACGGGCGCCTCAGAACCACCGATGGCGACGACGTCGTAGGGCTGACTATGGTACACGTTCGACCATCGACGCTACGGCCCGTCACCACCCACCCGACTTACGTGCGCTTTGCCGGAGGCCCCACCCTCATCGGCGTCGACTATGACACCGGGGTGTCCATCCTGATGCGCGTCTACCTGCACTGGGCCGGGCCGGGCGCAGAGGCCGACGTGCAATTGCTGGACAAAAGCGGCGCGGTCATTGGGCAAAAACACGTCCCGGCGCTGGCGCGCGGCCAATATGCGACCGTTGCCCTGGACTTTTCCGGCTTCCCCGCTCGGATCGTGCTGCTCGACGGCGACCAGCCCCGCCGCTGGAACTTCCTATTTGAGAGGGGTGCCCCACTGCCATCGCCCGCGCCGGGCGAGCGATACGTCCCCTTCGGCGACAGCCTGGTGCTGGTCGGTTTTGACGGACAGGCCAAAGGGGTAAAACCCGGCAACGACGTCACACTAGGCCTCCACTTTCTCAGCAGACGTCCCCTGGAGCGGGACTATATCGTCTCCACTGCCCTCGTGGGTCTAAACCCCGATAATACCTGGGCCTGGCGCGTGGACGATGACTCCGTGCCCGCCCTGGGCGCCATCCCCACGCTCAAGTGGATCCACAACTCGGCCGTCTATGACCCACACCGGTTGACCATCCCCGCCGACGCCCTCTCTCCAGGCGCCGACGGCTACCTCGTCGTCTACGACCACTTCACCCAAACCCCGATCCTCCCCCTAGACGAACGGCTCCGCCTCCCCCCCACCACCCCCCTCGGCACTTGGACCGTCACCTCCCCGTAGCCCTTTCTCCCACACTCCCATACTCCCACACTCCCATACTCCTCCGTCCTTCCCCCTCCTGACATAATGTGCTACAATTACAGCAGGAAAAGGAAAGCCGGATGTCCGAGATCCAACCCAGCGAACTCAAGCGTATTCCTCTGTTCGAGAATCTTGCCTGGCGGAACCTCACCGCAGTTGCGGATTTGTTCGAGCGTGAGGAATACCCCGCCGAGCACGTGGTCTGCCAGCAGGGAGAGGACCCCGACAACAAAGCCTACTTTATCAGAAGCGGGAAGCTCAGCGTCAGGCACGTCGACGAAGAGGGCATGATGTACGAAATCACCCGCTTGAGGCCGGGCGACTTTTTCGGGCAGATCTCACTGCTGCTGGACGAGCCTCAAGAGGACACCGTCGTCGTCATCGACGACGCCGTGCTGCTGGTGCTGACCAGGCACGACCTCTTCAGATTCATCGATAGCCGTCCCTCGCTGCTCGAGGCGCTGCAGCACAGGATGCCGGGGGTCAGGCCCGACGAGCTCG
>CAZWPV010000231.1:0-5150 GCA_964635485.1 uncultured Anaerolineales bacterium | reverse complement strand
TTTTCATTTGAGGGAACCAACTGCCTTTAGTGACATTATACGTGAGGGAATACGTACAGTTGCATCTTGCCGTGCAGTGTGGTAAACTCGGTCTGCAAACCACGTGAGAGCAACCTTGCGTGCTGATCGTTACAAGCCCTAGGCATGGCCACGGCGGTGGGAGCCGCCACTGTAGCAGCATCGACCCAGGCCCGCCCACTGTCCGGTTATGGCGGGCTTTTTTGGTGTCGACTCACACGTCCGGCTCTTCGGCGCCTTTCTGCTCAGATGCCGCGCGAAGGAGGCTCGATGGAAGACCTGACCGGCAAACAACTGGGCCAGTATCGGATCGTCGCTCCGCTCGGCGAGGGGGGCATGGCCGCGGTGTACAAGGCCTACCAGCCGAGCATGAATCGCTACGTCGCTTTGAAGATCCTGCCCCGGCAATACGCCGGCGACCCCGAATTCGTCGGTCGCTTCGAGCGGGAAGTCAGGGTCATCGCCAGCCTGGAGCACCCGAACATCCTGCCGGTCCACGACTACGGTGAGGCGGACGGATACACCTACATCGTGATGCGCTACGTCGAGGGAGGTACGCTCGCCGACTGGCTGCACGGACAGCCCCTGCCGTTGCCCACGATCTGCGTCGTCGTCTCACAGATCGCCCGCGCGCTGGATTATGCCCACTCGCGGGGCGTCGTGCACCGAGACGTGAAACCCAGCAACGTCCTGATAGACGACCAGGGTAGCTGCCTGCTGACGGATTTCGGCATCGCCAAAATGGTCGAGGCTACGGGCCAACTCACCAGGCCTGGTGCCTTCATCGGCACCCCGACCTACGCCTCGCCCGAGCAGTGCCTTGGCCATTCCCTGGATTGGCGCAGCGACATCTATTCCCTGGGCATTATGACATATCAGATGGCGACCGGCCGCCCGCCGTTCGTCGCCGAGACCCCGATGGCGATCGTGCTCAAGCACATCAATGACCCCTTACCGCTGCCCCGTTCCCTCAACCCGGCCCTCCCAGAGCCGGTCGAGCGGGTCATCCTCAAGGCACTGGCCAAGGCACCGGAGGATCGCTACCAGGGGGCCGGGGAGATGGCCCAGGCGCTGGCGGCGGCGTGCGCACAGGAGGTCGCGTCAGCCGAGGCAGGGATGCGGCCTGCCACGCCTCCCTTACCACGCCCTGTGCCAGGTCGCAGGATGCCGGCGTGGCGCTGGGTCGCGGGTGGTTTGGCTTTCTTGATCGTCTTCGTTGTGCTCGCCGGATTGGTGGGCGGCAGCGTTGCGCTGTGGAAGCTGTTTGCGCCTCCGGGAGCGGCACGAACGCCGATCGCTACCGCCGCTCCAGGAACTCCTCCGTCAACTGCCATCCTGCCGGTCACTACCGCGACCCAAGGCACTCCCCCGGTGACCGGCTCCCCCTCTGCCTCGGCCACTCAGGGGGCCACGCTGCTGCCGGTGGGGTCTTCCGACTCCAGCCCTCACCCCATCGTGGCCATCGGCCCTGGTGCTGAGGTGCACCTGGTCTGGGCCGACACGGGCAGTGGCATTTGGGACATCTACTACGCTCGATCGGTTGATGGAGGAGTCACTTTCAGCGAGCCAATACAGGTGAATGCCGAGGCGACCGGCGCGGCGCGCGGGCATCCCACCCTGGCGGTTGGATCGGACGGCAGCGTGCACGTCGCCTGGGAGGAGATGCGCGATGGGGACTGGGACATCTACTACGCTCGCTTGGAGGGCGGCGAAGCCTTCTCGCCCCCCACCCCGGTGAGCGACGACGCGACGGGTACGGACCAGGCCCGGCCGACCATCGCCGTGGAACGTGACGGCACCGTTCACCTGGCCTGGCAGGACAGCCGCGCCGGGGACTGGGATATCACCTACGCCCGCTCGACCGACGGGGGCGACACCTTCAGCGCCAACCTGCGGGTCAACACGGAGACGCGCGGCCAGCAGGTAGACCCGGCCATCGGCGTGGACGGCCCAGAGCGCGTCCACGTGGCCTGGGCCGACGATCGATCGGCAGCCTGGGCGGTCTATCACACCCGCTCGGAGGGGGAGGGCTTCCTGCGTGGCCGGGTCGTGGGCAGCGGCCTGATGGCCGATCTATCGAACGAGCTGCCCAGCCTGACCGTGGGGCCGGACGACAGGGTGCACATCGCCTGGGCCAACGCCTACGTCAGGGATCCCGACTACGGCGCGCTGCTGAACCTCCCCGTTTACGCCGTCTCCACCGACAGAGGCGGCACCTTCTCCGACCCGCGACAGGTGGGGGAGGGATACCGTTATGTCTCCACCCGGCCGCCCGAGACCGGCCTGGGCGCAGGCGACGGGGCTGCTCACGTGGTGCTGACCACCTATAGCCCACGGGATGGCAGTTGGGTGTGGTATTACCGCTCCGATGATGGCCGGAACTTCAGCGCAGGCGTGGGGGTGGAGCAGGTTGGAGGTGGAGACGTCCTGCACTACCCCGTCGTTGCCATGGACGGGGCTGGCCGGGTTCACGTGGCCTGGGCGCACCAGCGTGGGGACGAGTGGGACGTTTACCACGCCCGGTCCGGCGATGGTGGGGTCACCTTCTCGGATGGAGTGAAGGTATCGGGTGAAAGGTAATCGAGTCCGCAGGGTACGAGCGAAGCACGCATCACCGCGATATGCAGGAGGCCGGAAATGAAAGCGAAAAGAGTTGTTGTTCCACTGTTGGCTCTCGGTGTTCTGGTGAGTGCGACGACTTTCTGCACACTTGTCCCAGAGCCTTCGGCAACCAAGACCACGGAGGAGGGTGCCCAGGCGACTCAGGCGGCCGCAGGACTGCCGACGGACACGCCAATTCCCGGCACCAGTTCCCCAACACCATCTCCCCCCGCGACCATTGGCCCTCCTGAGGGGTTGGTTGAATTCCCCATCAGCACCGGGCCGGGCTCACGTGAAGACCCAGCCATTAGTGGCGACGTCATCGTCTGGGGTGGACAAGATGAGGAGGAATCGGATTTCGGCATATATGGTTATGACCTTTCCGAACAATCGGGGTTCCCAATCAGTACTCATGACGGTTCTCAAGACCATCCAGCTATCAGCGGCAATACTGTCGTCTGGGAGTACAAAGAGAGTATCTCGCCCCACATCTATGGCTATGATCTGAGTACCGGACAGGAGTTCCCCGTTACGAAGGAAGACAGCCCACAGTTCTGTCCAGCTATCAGCGGCAACACCGTCGTTTTTCGAGATTGGCGCAAGACCGGAAAATGTAGCTGGGGCGGAACGCCAGGGTTCAGCGATACCTCTTGTGACTGGGACGTCTGGGGAGCGGATCTGAACACAGGGGAAGAGTTCCCGATTTGCACGACGACGACCGTACAAGGTTGTCCTCTGATCTCTGGAAACACGGTGGTATGGTGGGTGAAAGGGGACATGTACAGCCATCAGTTGAATGTCTCGGCTCAGCCAACCCGGGTTGCGACCGGAGGCGGGGGCTATCCTTCTTGGTCGTTCGACGGCAATATCGTCGTTTGGGCATCAAGACCAGAGGGAATACTGGGACACAGTCTCCTGACCAACAGCACGTTTCTGATATCTGGTGGTCCTAGTAGAACTAACCCGGATATCAGCGGGAACATCGTGGTGTGGGAAGACGCGCGAAGCGGGGAGGATATGAACATCTATGGCTATGACCTGGCATCCGGGGAGGAGTTTCCCATCTGTATTGCGCCGGGCGACCAGACAGACCCGGTAATCGACGGAGATGTGGTCGTATGGGTGGATGAGCGAAATGGCAACACGGAGATCTACGGAGCGCGATTGCCTTCGATGAACAGTGAGCAGACCGAGCGTGTCGTGCCTGCGCCGACGCTTACTCCGACACCTGCGCCTCCAACTTTTGTTGAAGGGAAACTCCTCAACGCAGTCAAAGTGCGCAGCGTGGCGTGGTCACCCGACGGCCGCACCCTTGCCTCAGGTGGGCACGAGATTATCCTGTGGGATGCCGAAAGTGGTGAACGCATCCGCACCCTCGAAGACCACGCCGGTCAGGTGAGCAGCGTGGCGTTCTCGCCGGATGGACGCACCCTCGCCTCGGGTGGGAACGAGGTCATCCTATGGGAGGCAGCGACCGGCGAGCGTCTGCGTACCCTTGATTACGATCAGTATGCGGTGAGTGTGGCCTTCTCGCCCGACGGGGCGACGCTGGCTATTGGCGGACATGGCGATGTCATCGTCCTGTACAATGTGAAAACAGGCGAGCACCTCCGCACCCTCAAACGTCACACTGGTTACGTGACCAGCGTGGCCTTCTCGCCGGATGGCGCGACGCTCGCCTCCGCGTCAGTGGATAAGACTATTATCCTGTGGGATGCGACTACTGGCGAGCACCTGCGCACCTTCGATCATATCGGCTCGGTGTATAGCATAGCGTGGTCGCCGGATGGGGCGTCGCTTGCCTCTGGGTTCTCTGGGTCATATGATTACGCCGTCATCTTGTGGGATGCACACACAGGTGAGCAACGAAGCTTGAGAGGCGCTATCCGGTATAGTGCGGATAGCGTGGCATTCTCGCCTGATGGGACTGTGCTCGCTGCGGGCTCGTATGGTGCCGTAGGCCTATGGGATGTGTCCACTGGCGAGCGCTTACAAACCCTCGAAGGCCACACCAATAGAGTGAATAGCGTGGCGTTCTCACCGAACGGCGTGACGCTCGCCTCTGCTTCGGAAGAGGACGTCTTCGTTATCCTGTGGGATGTCACGCCGTAGAGGTGTAGTGTGTAGAGACCACCAGGGGTGCCCGGTGCACCTTGCCCATCCAGCCCGTCGATGGTGGAGCCATCTCTTCGAATGGGTGAAAGTTTCCGGCGGAAGGCGATGAGGTCGGCAGTGCGTGGAAGAAGCGCGAGCCCTGCAATTGAGAGAGGAGGTCGGAGATGAAAGCGAAAAGGGCCATTGTTCCGTCGCTGGCTCTCAGTGTTCTGGTGAGTGGGATGCTGTCCTGCCAACTTGTCACAGAATCAGCGTCCTTGGTACCTGCGGGCACGCCTGCAGTGAAGGCCACGGAGGAAGATGGCCAGCCAACTCCGCCAGTCACCCGTAGGGTGTAAAAACATCATCTGGTCGATTTCTTGGGTTCGGGTAGCGAACAAATGCTGTTGCCTGCTCGAACCGCCCCACCCTGTTAC
>CAZWPV010000230.1:0-5193 GCA_964635485.1 uncultured Anaerolineales bacterium | reverse complement strand
GGTCGCCGACCCACACGCGCACGCCATCGTCGGACACGACCGTGAAACGGTGCGTCCCCCCATCGAACCAGACGTCGTCGCGCATCCAGCGGACGGAAAAGTTGTCGTCGGGGATCTCGGAATCGGGACTGCCGTGGCCCCAGTTGAAATTGATGCCGACTCCAGAGGCATCGTCGTAGCGGCTCAGGACAGGGCCACCGCTGAGGCTGGCATTGTCAAAATAGTCGGCCCACCACTTTTCCGCCGCGGCTGCAGGAGCGACCACGATTATACTACCCAGAGCTAGCGCGAGCAGCGCTAGCCCCAGACTCACAACTCGAAAGAATCGCCTATCCATTACGCACCTCCTCGCAAAACACGCCGGGCATTTGCGGGGGAGCAATACCCTACATTCAGTAGTATAGCACAGAACTCTATCTGGCGCATCGGCCTTTGGGCCTATTTTCGCCCTAGCCAGATGGCCAGGGGCGCATTTCACTCCTGGGGCGAAAATTGGTTCTTTTCAGCCGATGTCTTGTACAAGTGCTCACAGTCTCAACCCGCGGGAACTGAAATGCGCCTCAGCAGGTCGAAAAGCTACTCGGGCAACTCGGGATAGAAGTCGGTGATGCGCGCCTGGCCTGTCGCCGAGAATGCCGCCGCCCGACCCTTCACACCATCGGGCACGGCGGTCACGCCAGAGTTATCCGCTACGGATTGGATAAGCTCCTCGCGGGATATGGCCAACCCGATCAACGTGGCCGACTCGTCTATGGTGTAGCGCACACCGGGGCCGGCCACCCAACTGCCGGCAGCCCAGACCAAGCAATAGGTACTGTATGCACCGGTGCCAGGGTCGTAGGCTAGAGCGATGGCCGCTTCATACCCCAAGTCAGGGTTGATGGGACGCTGGCCGGCCGGCCGGCCGGTCGCAGTATCGCCATCCATGTCGAGCGCAAAGAACCACTCCAGCTTCTCCGCTGGCTCCTCGGGGACCGGCTCGTAGAGCTCGACCCACAGCAACACCTCGTCCTCGGTGGCCCACCCGTCCAGCGCCTCCGGCACCTCTTCGGGAGACTCTAGCGCCACGGCCATGTCAGCACCGATGCTGGCGACGCGGATATCTATCCCATCAGGAATCTCCTCAACCGGATCTCCGGTCTCATAGACGACCGCATCGTCTTGGGCATCGACTGGGAACACGGGCGTAGTGGGCTCTGGCATCGGCGTGTCGGTAGGAGCGGGCACTTCCGTCGGCTCCGGCGTCCACGTCGGCGAAGGCACCGTCGGCATGACGCTCACCGGCGACTCGACCGTCACCGTCGGCTCCCCCGACGACGCAGGCGGGAAAAACGCCCTCGCAAGCAAGATCGCTGCAATGCACAGGATTATGACGATCACGCCCAATCCCGCCGCCATACCTATCTTCACACGCTGATCTAGCTCGTACCACCACCCTGCAATATCGACTCTGGAAGCTGGACTCTTCATTTTGATTACCTCTCTTTCACGATAATCTCGTTGGACTTTACCCATCTGAAGGCACGGCAGCGGCAGGTCTGAGGCGCGTTATGGTACGTCACGCCGAGGCGTATCGCGTAAAGGCAGGGAGTACACCAAGCCCGCCCTTGATCGACCGTCCCTCCTGCCGACGATCAATATTGTAGCACAGAACACGGTTGAAGGGTAGTTGACGAAAAAACGGCGCGCCCATAAGTGGGCACGCCGCTTGACGCCCAGGCCGGCCGATAAGCCGGGTTCTGTACCCCCGATTGGGGGCGGCGATCATCTATCTGGGACGGCGGTTGCCCGCCGCCTCTAGCGGCCTACCCGGAGCTCGGATGGGACGGGCCGTCCCGTCGCCCCTGCTTGGCCTTGCTCCCGGTGGGGGATACCTGGCCGCCCGCGTCGCCACGAGCGCCGGTGGTCTCTTACACCACCTTTTCACCCTTACCCCCTCCCTGGCCCTCTCCCGCGTGCGGGGGAGGGAACGGGTGGGGGCGGTTTGCTTTTCTGTGGCCCTTTTCCGTCGGGTGACGCATCTGCGATGCGCCCCCGCCTGGGCATTACCCAGCACCGTGCCCTGTGGAGCCCGGACTTTCCTCGCCCCGCACAAAGTGTGGGACGCGATCGCCTGGCCGACTTGGGTATCAACTCTATGATAACACACGACTGGGGACTGTCAAGCAAATTTGCGCCGGATACTTTTCAAAAGTCCGACGCTTTTGTGGCAAAGTATGAGTTGCGAAACTCGTACTCGCCGGAGCGATTCCAAATAGAGTCTGCCACTGTCAAAGCCCTGCTTTATGAGCAAGTTGGTGCAGAAGCAAACCCAAGGCGTAGCAGGAGGCGGCCTGGAACAGCACGGCAATCAGCGCTCCTACGATGAGCCACGCCCTCTGTGTTCCCGTGAGTTGGTCATACTCGTCGGGTTTCATCTTACGATAGAATTCCATGGCGTTTTTCTCCCTCTCATCCTACCAGAGCCCCAGCTTCCAAAGGATCCACTGCGTGCGGTATCCCAGCAGGCAGGCACAGGACATGCATATCACAGATGCGATGAGGTAGGCGAGGATGATCCATTTCAGCTCGTAGACTCTTTTCAGCCAGACCGGTCTGGCTTTATCTTCCGGAGGGGTCTCTGCGTTCACCGCCAGGGAAGCGCCACACCGGTTGCAGAACCCGGCACCCTCCCGCACTAAAGCCCCGCATTTCGGACAGTTCATAGATTTCTCCTTTCTTTTCCCAGTTTGGCGTTTCGGCCATGTCGCCCAGATCAGTTCTCCATCGGTATGATCCCACGCTTGAGGGCGTAGCGGATCAGATCGGTCTGGGAGTTCAGGTTCAGTTTGCGCATCATGTTCGCTCGATGCGTCTCCACAGTGCGCGAGCTGATCGAAAGCCGCTCGGCGATCTCGGTGCTACTGTGGCCCGCGGCCACCAGATGTAGCACCTCTCGTTCTCGATTGGTCAGTTTCTCATAGGGATCCAGCGGCGTCTCCTGGGCCTCCTGTATGTAGACTTCGATGGCGCGCTCGGAAAGCGGCGCGCTGAGGTATCGCCGACCGGCGACGACCTCGCGCACCGCCCGCGCCAGATCGTCGGCGCTGGAGTCTTTGAGGACGTAGCCGGACGCGCCGTTCCTCAGCGCTTCCAGGACGTAGGACTCGTCGGCGTGCATCGAGAGGATGACGACGTGGGTCTTGGGGCAGCAGTTGCGGATTTGCCGCGTGGCCTCCAGGCCGTTGATGCCGGGCATCATCAGGTCGAGCACTACCACGTCGGGTTGTAGCTGCTCGGTTAGTCGAACCGCCTCCAGCCCATCCCCGGCCTCACCGACGAGGGAGAAATCCGCCTCAGCCTCTAGTAGCGCTTGCAGGCCCTGCCGGACGATGCGGTGGTCCTCTGCCAGCACGATGGTCGTCATACGCGGCGTTCCTGTGAGGCGTCCAGGGGCAATTCGGCCGTCAGGCGGGTTCCAGCTCCAGGGGCGGATTCGACCGTCAGTTCGCCGCCCGTCAGAACGGCGCGTTCGTGCATCCCGACTATGCCGCTGGAGACATCGGCAATCAGTGGGTCGCCAGGGTCGAACCCCACTCCTTGGTCGACGACCTGCACGTTGAGCACATCTTGCTCGCTCCACAGGCGCACCTGTGCCTCGTTGACCTCTGCATGACGGGCCACGTTGGTCAATGCCTCCTGCACGATGCGATACGCAGCGGTTTCCACCTCCGGCCTAAAGCGCCGCCCCTCTAGATTCGTGTGCCTAAAGTCCACGTGTGTGCCCGTCTGGTCTGTGTAGCGCCCGCAGTGCCACAGAAGCGCAGGTAACAATCCCAGATCGTCTAGCATCGTCGGCCTCAAATCGAGGGAAAGGTTGCGCACCTGTGTCATGAGCTCATCGACCAGCGCTAGGGCTTCGCTCAGGCTATCGCTGGTGTCCTCTCCCGGCGAGCGGGTGGCCATGTCTAGCACCAGCTTGAGGCCGGTCAGCGACTGGCCAATCTCGTCGTGAAGTTCGCGGGCGATGGTGCGGCGCTCGACTTCCTGTATCTCTACCAGCCGCTGTGAAAGCATCTGTAGCCGCCCTCTTCCCAAGCGCACCGCCTCGAACAATTGGGCGTTCTCGATGGCCACGCCGATCTGATTGCCAATCGCTGCCAGCATACTCAGCCGCTCCGGGTCAAACTGGCCCTTCCCTCGGCTGATGATGGTCATCATGCCTGCCCTCTTCTTGCCCGCCGACTCCAGAGGCACGCTGACCAAGGAGTGCCATTCTTCCTCGGCGGTCGTGGGAGCGACGATTCGACGGTCCTGGGCGATGTCGGATACGAACACCGGCTGGTTGATCTGGGCCGCTCGTCCGAACAGTCCCTCGCCGAGCTTGAACCCGCTGATCTCTTGCAGCACGCCGGGCGAGAGACCCAGGTGGGCGGCCGGGGTGAAGGATTGGCTGTCTTCGTCGAAGAGGTGCACGATCCCGCCCTCGGCGTTTAGCGCAATCATCGTCTCTTTCAAGGCGGCGTCCAGGACTTGCGGCAGATCCAGGGATTGGCTCACCGCCGCTGCAATTGCGTTGAGAGCGGTCAGTTCCTCGTTGCGCTGCCTGATCTTTTCCTCCGCCCAGCGACGCTTGGTGATGTCCCTGCTGATAATCTGGATGGCGATGACGTCACCCTCTTTTTTCAGCGCGGTCGGAAAGACCTCGAGCCAGCGGGTCTCTTTGCCTTCGCGGATTCTGATCGGGTACGGGTCGATTGGCTCGCCTGATGCCAATCGTGACAGCGTCTCCAATTGCCACGCGACGTCCTCCTCCTGCACCAGACCGAGGTCGATGAACATCTCGCCGACCAACGCTGCTTTTAGCATCCCGGTGATTTCCTCTGTCGCGGCGTTGCAATCGAGGATCGTGCCATCTGGGGCGATCAGGGTAATGGCTTCGGGAGCCAGATCGAAGAGGGTGCGGTATTTCTCCTCGCCCTCGCGCAGGGCGTTCTCCGTCTGTCTGCGGGCGGAGATGTCGGTAAAAGCGGAGAGCACACCGGTCAGGCGTCCTTCTTCATAAAGCCAGCGCGCGCTGACGATGGCGGGCATCAGGCGACCATCCTTCGCCAGCAGGACGGTTTCGTAGCGAATGACGATGCCTTCGGCTGGACTAGAGCCTCCCGCTTCGATATCCGCAATCAGAAGGGCCAGGGCTTTTTGAACTCGTAC
>CAZWPV010000229.1:4632-5200 GCA_964635485.1 uncultured Anaerolineales bacterium | reverse complement strand
CTTTGGTATGACGCATTTCGAGCTGCTTCGCGAACTCGAGCCAATGGATGGAAAAAACGCCGATGTGCTCATCAGGAAACTCGAGTCCGAAGAGCCGATCAAAGAGCTTAACAGAGAACACCACTTTTACTATCCCAACCCTCCACTGTTCTGGATACCTCACGATGAATACGACGAGAATGAGGAAGACAGGATACTGTCAGGCGATATAGAGGTTTTTGCCGCTTTCGACAGAGACGAGCCTGTGGCCTTTTTCTCCGTGAAGAAAGAAAGCGCTGAATCCTGGCTCCTCAAAGACAAAAGAACCTTGCGGATAATGGGCGCTTTTGCAAAAGAGGAATATCGTCACAGGGGAATCGGCAAAGCGCTTCTGCGGGAAGTGATAGATTGGGCAATTCAGAACGACTGTGATAGGCTTTATGTCGAAGGAGAGTCGGCCAATATCTATGGCGGAAATTTCTGGATGAAGCACTTTACGCCAGTCGCTTTTTCAGTTCGTAGATGTGTTGACGAAAGGGTAACTGTAAAATAACATAAATATGTATCCTCTCAATAAGCAGGGAAAGAT
>CAZWPV010000229.1:0-4622 GCA_964635485.1 uncultured Anaerolineales bacterium | reverse complement strand
GGCTGCGCCGCCCTCACACCCCCTGCCCCCCGGAGTATTGAGAGGATACGTAAATACAAAGAGTGACAAACAAGGAGAAAAAACAATGACGACGCTAGAGAACGGTTTGATTCTACGCACTGCCGCAAACGAACGCGATGTCGAGCGCGTGGCGGCGTTCAACGGCAAGATTCACGGCGAGTTGGTCGAAACGATGACGCGCCAGCTGTTCCTCCACCACCCCAACACAAATTTCGACGACCTGATCTTTGTCAAGGACGAGCAGAGCGGCGAGGTCGTCTCGTCGCTGTGCCTGATCCCGTGGACGTGGCGCTGCGAGGACGTCGAACTCCCCGCCGGCGAGATGGGCATCGTCGGCACGCTGGAGGGCTACCGCAACCGCGGGCTGATCCGCAAGCAGGTGGAGGTGTTCAAGCAGCGGCTGCGCGAGCGCGGCTGCCTGCTTTCTCAGATCCAGGGCATCCCGTACTATTACCGGCAGTTCGGGTACGAGTACGCGCTGCCGCTGGAACCGCGACTGACGCTGCAAGCGCGCCAAATCTCAGACCAGCCCGAGTCCACCTTCACCTTCCGCCAGGCCACCCTCGACGACGTCCCCACCCTGATGCGCCTCTACAACCAAGCCGCGCCGGACCTCGCCATCCACACCGCCCGCGACGAGGCCATCTGGCAATACTTGCTGACCGATGCAAAAGGAACCGAGACCGAGCGGGAGATACTGCTCATTGAGGATGCCGACGGACAGGGTATCGGCTACACGTGCGTTCCACTCCACCACTTTGGCGAGGAGTTGAACGTGAACGAGGTCTCGCGCCTGAGTTACGACGCGGCGCTGGCGACGCTGCAACACGTCAAGCAGCTATCCGTGGAACGCGAAAAGCCCGGCATCCGCCTCAACCTGCCCCTCGGTTGCACGCTGGCGCAGGTCGCGCTCTCGCTGGGCGGTCGCGACGACGGCGCGTACGCCTGGCAGATTCACGTCCCGGATGTTGCTGCGCTGCTGCGCGCCCTCGCGCCAGCGCTGGAGCGCAGGGTCACCGCGTCGCCCCTGGCCGGGCTGACGCAGGATGTGCACATCAGCCTCTACCGCGAGACGGTCCTGCTGCGTTTTGCGGCAGGCAAAGTGACCGAGGTGGCGAACGTGGGATTTACCACGTGGTACGAGGAGCCCATCCGCCTCCCGCCGCTGCAGTTCGTCCCGCTGGTGCTGGGATACCACACCTGGCAGGAGCTAAAGACCGCCTTCCCGGACGTGGACGTCGCGCCCCAGGCGCGGCTGCTGGTGGACACGCTGTTTCCCAAGATGGCGTCGTTCATCTACACCATCTACTGACAAAAAGTGACAGGCTTTTGAAAACCCGCCGGGTCTACACTACGGATGCTCCACCGGTTCCAGGAAATTGCCCGCCGCCCACCACTCGCGCTCCGTGTTGTCGGGATCGCGCACCATCCACCAATCGTAGCCGCCGGAAGGCTTTGGCCCATCGATGACGATGAACACCTCCCCCTCGTGGGCAATGTCCACGCGGTCATAGTTCGAGCCCGGCCCCGCACGCAGGCTGAGACCCACGTCACCGGTGCCCGTCACCCGCACGTAGCGCCCGATGGCGATGTCGGGCGAGGTCGTGGGCACAGGCGGAGCCGTCTCTGTGGGCAAGGGGGTCGCGGTAGGCGCGGGAACAGCCGTCCAGATGATGGGCGTGGGCGTAGGCTCCTGCCCGGAAAGCCGCCCGCCAAAGAACATCACCCCCCACAACCCAAACGCCGCCAGGGCCACCAAGGCCACCAGCACCCCCAGAATCCAGACCCGAGCCGGGATAGCCGATAGGCCCGGAGCGGGCGTCTCGCGCCCACCGTAGCCAGGGTCAGTGCGGCGACTGGGCACCGTGTCTTCCTTCCAACTGCGATCGTCCATCGTGGTCTCCTTTCGTCTGTGGTCGGATTGCGTGCAACCTCCGGTTGCCTCCGATCTACCGCCGCTCCATCGACTGCCAGTTCACCGTCGAGCCGACGTTGGGGTCAAAATTAGCGTCGTCGGTCAGGATGTACTCGTCCAGTCCGTTCGACCAGGCGTGATCGTACCCACCCGGCAGCTCGATGGGCTGCTCGCGCGACGCATCGTAATACTCGTCCACGCCCCGGATCGACTGGCTGAACTGATCCGACAGCCGGTCGAGTGTCTGCTGCCGCTGGTTGTACGAGTCCATCATCATGTCGCCGATCTCGTCGCTGGTCTGGCTGATGATCCGGCTGAGCTGGCCGACGTTGTGAATCTGCTGGATCTGGTTCTGGATCATGGTCTGGCTGACCTGCATATAGCGCGCGTACCACTGCGGATTCAGCCGGTAGGAGCGGACGATGGCCATAAACACGTCGGAGAGACCGTCGAGCTGGCCCGCCTGCGCGCGAAACGAGAACAGGTAGTCGGCCATCCAAAAGACGTCCTCCGCCAGGCCCATCATCGTCGGCATCACCTGCTGGCTGACCTCGACGACGCCGAAAACGTCCTCCTCCACGTCCCGGTCGCCGAGCCGGTAGCGGACGCGCACGCGCCCGCCGTCGGAGCCGGTGACGCCCATCCCTGCCGCGGGGTCGCCCGCCCGCATCTGCTGCGCAAGCTGCGGCAGTTGCTCCTGGGCCACCACCTGCAAGCCCGGCACCTGCCCCCTGTGGCGGGGGATGACGATCTCTTGCAGCACCTGCAGCGCGGAAGCCGGGGGCCGGACCTCGTTGCCAAAGTAAAAGCTGCCCGGCGGGAACTGCATCGTGACCATCGGGTTATTCGTCCAGAAGAAGGGCAGGTTGGGAAACGCCTCGAAAGCCTCGACGCCCTGAGGATTATAGGCCCGGAAGGCGCCGACGGCGGGCAAGCCGGGGTTGTTCATCACCCACCGCACGCCGCCCTCGAACTGCCAATCGGCGGGGATGAGCATGCGAAACGCCTCGATGCCGATGCCGCGCGTCCCTTCGGACGCGAACTCATCGACGCAGGAGATGCGCCTCAGGCGGACGCCCCACGACCCGGCACTCTCCGCACCGGCCTCCTCGCGCTCGCTCTGCGACTCGGCGGCCGGCTGTCGCAGCCGGATCAGCGAGGAGCCACAGTAAGCGCAGGTGACGCGCTCACCGCCACCCGGCGGCAGGCCCGCCCCGCACTGGGGACAGCGGTCGGCGACGACGTTCGACATAGCTCTCTCCCCTCGTTCTCAGATAGCACTCACGGGCAGACCTCGAGCGCCACGTCGTCCACGTACAGCGCCGATGTATCGTCATCGCCATCGTTCACCGTGCCGATGTAGATGGTCACCGTCTGGCCCACGTAGGCGCTCAGGTCGTACTGTCGCAACTCCCAAGCCTGTGCATCCGACCGCCAATGGTCCAGCGCGTGATAGACGCCCTCCGAATCCAGAACGCCGATGTAGTGATAGTCGCCGGTATCTCCCCCCTCCCCGATGGGATAGACCCATAGACTCAGCGTGGCGCTGCTGCCCTCGGTCAGCGTCACGACCTGCATCACGGAGGAATATATGGTCTGGTCACCACCTGTCATGCCCGGCGGGATGCCCACCCGCGCGCTTCGCAAGCCAGAGTGAACCTGGTCGGTCGTATAGACCACAAGCTTGTTCTTCTTCCATCCCTCTTCCGTCTCAAAGCCGCCGTTGACGACGACGTCAACACAGGGCGGCGGCGATGGCGGAGCTTCCTCGTATACCACCATCGGCAGCCAGTATTGGTACCGGTCGACGGAAAAAGCGCCTACGGCCCAGCCGGACGCATTGCCCGCCGCGTCGATCACCTGCACCTCCCAAGTGTGGGGTCCGCTGGCGATTTGCGCGATCGTGTAAAAAGTCTGCGTGGTCGTGTAGACGATCTGCTCGTCCAGCTTGACCACGTAGGACACGGGCGACCCGTCGCCGGGATCGACCGCTTCCCACTCCAGCGTCACGCCCGCCGCGGCCGAGACGGTGATCCCGTTCGTCGGCGTGATGAGCAGGGTCGAGGTAGGCGGCAGGGTGTCGTAGGTGAAGGTCACCTCGGCGGGGGACGTATCGGAATACGGGTCGGTCGTCCAGGCGCGTGCGCGTAGGGTGTAATCGCCATCATCGCTCAAAAAGGACTTCGAATAAGACCACGAGGCGGTGCCCGTCGCCGTCAACCACGTCGTCGTCGTCACCCACTCGCTCTCCGTCCAGTACTGCCCGCCGCGCTCAATCTGCACCTCCACCCGGTCGAGGGTCGCCATTCCCGCGCCCGCCGTCCCCTGGAAGGCCGGCGGGGTGCTGTGCGCACTGCCATCCTCTGGAGACGCGATCACGGTATCGACCGCCACCACGAGACATTCATCGAGAAAGTCCAGCACCCGTCCCATGACGGCGGCGCGCTGGCCCGGCTCGACCGTCTCGAAAGGAAAGCCGAAATACACCACCCGCTCGCAGCCATCTTCATACTGTATCGCCGCCGTGCCCCCCGCCCCGCCCTGGTAGGTCAGCGCGGGCGTGGCGCTACCGAGCGGTGTCACCTGGTCGGGATAGTCGGGGTCGTACATCCCCGGCGTGTAGAAACTGAAAGAAGGCAGCCCGACAAAAATAGAACTGAGAGTCGGTGTGACCTGGTAGGTGCCC
>CAZWPV010000228.1:1007-5205 GCA_964635485.1 uncultured Anaerolineales bacterium | reverse complement strand
CATGCGGAACAGGAACAGGCCGAGGTAGGCTTGTTCTTCCTGGGAGATGAGGGCCCCCGTCTCGGGATCGTAGTCGCTGATGGTCCCATCCTGGCAGGAGACGCTCATGGTGCACTCCAGGCCGTCGGCGCTAAAGTCCTGCGCCGACAGGAGGCAGGTCTCCCAGTCCCCAAAGCCAATCGGTTCCTTCCCAGCGCGCATTACCTCCAGTCCGTTCAGGGCCCCCTCAAGCTCCTCCCCCATATACCACGCGTACAGGTGCTCCTCGTACGCGTCGTAATCCGGCGGCTTGGTGTCTATCAGATACAGCTTGGCGCCCTCCAGGTCGCGGTACCAGTTCTCCTTGACGTCCTCGATGACCTCGTCCGGCGGCCACCACTGGCCCTTATCGTCCTGCGTCATCTCGCCGGCCCACCAGGCCGGGAACGGCTCCGCGATCTCGGTAGGAATTGGCGTGGCGGTCGCGTCCCCCTCCCACCACTCGGTGGGCGTGGGCGTCGGCCCCTCGGTCGGCGCCGCCGTGGGCTGGGTGGGCACCGGGGTCGCGGTGGCCCACTCCTCGGGCGAGAAGAGCTGGGGGAGCGCCCAGTTGCCGCCGACGATGCCGCAGCCGACACAGCTCAGCGCCAGCACGGCGACCAGCACCCAGGCCACAGGCGTCAGCCTCTGATACCAGGGGCGCCTTCTGCTGCTTTCCTTGAACGTCGCTTGGTCAGTCATGATGTAACCTCCTCATTTGGGATCTGGTGTGACCGTAACCGCTTGGTACTCCCGCGTCCACAGGCTGGGAAGCCTGCGCAGGTGCGGGAACCTCTCTCGCAGAACCGGGCTGGTGGCCGCTTTGATCTCGCGGGCCAGCAGGTGCGGGGAGAACTCCGGCCCTGCCTCCGCCCGCACGACCACCCCACCCGGCTCGACGTGTACCTCCAGGACGCGCCAGGGACCGTACTTGTGGTGCGTGCCGGCGGCTTTCGCCAACAGGTCTGCCGCGCACTCTGCGACCTCATCGACGAGAACCTCCTTGCCCCGGCAGACCGGCCAGGAGATGTCGTACACGAAACGGCTTGCGGCTACTGTAGATAGAGTCATATCTATCTACAATTATACCAGACCCAAAACCAAGTGTCAAGTTCAGTCCCCCCCACCCTCCTGCTCGATCCCGTAGGCCGCCTCCGCGATCCCCACCACCGGGCGCGTGACGTTGCGCCGGCCGAGAAAGGTATCCAGAAACGGCGTGCGCACGGACACCCTGCCCTCGACCCGGATGAACTCGCCATCGACGTACACGCCATCGACGACGAAGGCGCCGCCCGTCATCTCGTCGGCGACCTGCTGGGCGACCGTGGCGGCCTGCGGGCGAAGTCGAACGTCCTGGTACGTCATGTAATGGGTGACGTCGACCATCTTGCCCGCTTCCTGGGCGGCCAGGTCGGCGGCGTTCTGGGCGATGGACACCCCCGCCGCCACGTTCCCCAGGTCGTAGGTGATGCCGAACAGGAGAACCAGCAACGGCAGGATGACGAGCAACATGAGGACGAAGGACTGCCCCCGCTCGTTCTTGAGAAGCCTGCCCCACCTCGCTTTTGTCCGTAGTATGAACAGCATCTCTCATTCCCCCCACCGGGATTTGTATGGCTCGATGGACAACGACACCTTGGCCCGGATGGGCACGTAGTCGTGAGGGTAGAACCAGTCCATCAAGGGGATCGTGCCGGTCTTGACGTTGTAGCCGGTCTCGCAGGTCAGCACACGCCCCCGGCCCCACACGGTCTCGGCGTAGGCGCGCACCTCCAGGCCCGCCGGGTCGATGGACGTGCCATCGGCTGCGGACTCGACGGCCGTCATCAGCGCCTGCTCCATCCCGCGGCCCTCGGCCAGCGACTCGACGCCGGCGCGGGCGCAGTTGCGGGCAGAGGACACCACCAGCACCTTGACCGGCTGCACCTGCGCGACGAAGACGACCATCACAAAGACCAACGCCAGGATGAGAAGCACCATCAGCAATGGTGCGAGATCTTCCATGTCAACCTCCTATCAGCAACTCTAGGGAGTCCTTTTCGATCAGGCTCTTTGCCCTAGATAACGCCTCAATAAGGGGATCAATGTCATCAGGCCCGACAACGATGTAACCCAGGTTCTCCCCCACTGCGTGTTCTTTGTGATCATCCTCGCTGTGCAATAGTAGAATGTTGCCATCACAGACTTCAACACGTAGACCCTCTGCATATTGGAGTGATATACTTGTTACTATTCCCATCCGTCTTCCTCCGGTGGGCCGGGGTAGAACTCCTCCACGCGCTGGAAAGACCCTGCCCCCAGCGTGGCCTCGCCGCCGAAGAGGGTCGGCATGACGCCTTCGATGACCACGCGGATCGAGCGGCGCAGGGGATCGGTCTCCAACGACACGACCTTGGAAGCATCGCCGGGCGCGATCCCCCACCACACGTTCAGATCCAGGCCGGCCTGACTCAGGCCTGCCCCTGCACCCTCTGCGTCCCGGCCGGCGACCAGGGCCGCCTGATGCGCGGCCAGCACCGTGCCGGCGCGGCGGATGCCCACCAACCCGGCCACGATGATGGCGACGATCATGATCCAGAACAGAACCTGGCCCAGCATCCAGTCAACACGGCCCATGGTGCACCTCCCCGTTTACCAGTCTTCGAGCGGCACGCTCTCGATCATCTCGCCCGTCTTCTCCGCCAGGCCGAGGAGTTCGGGCGCGATGATGGCGATCACCGCCAGGGTCAGGGCCACGCCGACGGCCAGCAGGATGAGGGTGATGGCGAGCTTGCTCATTCCGTCTTCGCCCTCGATCACGTACCTGGCGGCGGTTGCCCGGCAGTACAGGGACGTCAGTCCATCTTTCAGTTTGCGTGTCATTTTACGCAGCATTTCAGCACCTCCTAAATAAATCTCGTTAGTCCTTTGCACTTCGGTAGTGTCCCTGTGAGGTGTTGTTGATTGTCGCCACACTATTTCTTACCGCAGAGATCGCTGAGGACGCAGAGCTTTTTATGATTTTTCTCTGCGCTCGGGTGTGCCCGCCTCTGCGCGCTCGGCGGTAAAACTAGACCAACAACACCCAAGAGGGATACTATCTGCACTTCAACTCTCACACATTTTGCTATCGTCTCTCGATCTCTCGATTGGCACCTCCTTGACACATGCTAAAGGGTCTGCACGAGTATCCACATCGCAGGAGCGCCGACGAGGATGAAGATGACGATCAGCGTCGTCGCGGCGACGACGTACATCATCTGTTGGGTGTTGTCCTGCCCCTGCTGGCGCAGCAGGCGAGCCTGCTCGTGCTGTGCCATGTCGGCGTGCGTGTTCAGCACCTTGCCCAGGTCGCCGCCCTCCTTGTGCAGCGCGAACAGGTCCACGCACAGGTTGACCAGCGGCTGGCACGGCCGGCAGTAGTCGATCACGGCCTCGAAGCCACGCTCGACGTCGGTCGTCAGGGAATACACAGCCTGTATGCGGCGTAACTCCTGGACGAACGGGCCGCCGGGCCTGTCGGTCATGTCTCGCAGGATGAACATGATGGAGCGTCCGGCCAAAATGTAGGTACGCATCTCCGGCACTTTGGTGCCCATCTCCAATATGATCTGCTTCCGGCGCTCCTCGGCAGCCTCGGCCAGCTCCCTGTCGGGGTCGAAGAAACCGACCACGGCGGCGATCACGGCAACCACCAGCGGAACCGCGAAAGGCCATTGAAAGATGAGGCCAAAGACGCCCATCCCGATCAACGCCACGAGGCCGAACAACCCGGCGTAGAGCACCTTGGAGGCCCACATCGTCTCGATGTTCCAGAACCTGGCGCCGGGCGTGGGCGGGGCGGCCTCGCCGGGCGCCCAGTACCAATTCGCCATCTTCAACTGCTGCAAGTAGCGGGCGTGCAAGCCCCCGCGCCAGGTCTTTTCATCCGTTGCACGACCCTGGAACCAGGACGCGAGATCCTCGACGGCAGTGGCGAGGAGGGAACCCACGCCGCCGCGCAGCGAGCGGAGGCGATACTGCTCTTCCTTGGTCATCTGCGGGCGCTCCAGCGCCTTGGGTCGGGTAAGTCCCGCCCAGATGAGCAGAAAGCACACACCACCGAGAATGCCCAAGATGTATTCCATGTCAGACCTCCTACTCTTCCACCGGCTCGTCTTCCGCGCCGTGCTCCAGCGGCACCCGCTTGACGATCATACCC
>CAZWPV010000228.1:0-997 GCA_964635485.1 uncultured Anaerolineales bacterium | reverse complement strand
CCGCCCAGATGAGAAGAAAGCACACGCCAGCGAGAATGCCCAGGATGTATTGCATGTCAGCCTCCTATCCTTCTTCCCCTGTATCTACCGGCTCGTCTTCCGCGCCGTGCTCCAGCGGCACCCGCTTGACGATCATACCCCTGGCGGCCGTGCGGTTGGTGGAGACGTAGGCCACCACCGTCAGCGCCGCCGCCATCAGGCCGGCGATCTGGCCCAGAGGCGTGGCGAAGAACTCGGTGCCGTAGCCCAGGCCCCCGGTGAATATCGTGCCGAGGCGCAGCAGGAGGAGCACGCCCCAGGGGCCGACGATGCCCCACATCGCGTCCTGCCGCTGGCCGCGCTGCGTGTCCAGCGTCTCCTCGTATATGTTGGCCATCTGGCGCGTGGCCTCGGCGTGACGGGTCAGCATATTCGTCACCTCGCCCGACTGCTCGGCAGCCAGGAAGAGGGCGGTGGCGAAGGCGTCGAAGACGTGGCTCTGACGGCGGTCGGCCACCTGTTGCAGGGCTTTCGACAGCGACGTCCCGGTGCGAGTGGCCGTGGCCACCTCCCTGAAATCATCGGCCACCTCACCCTGCCCCCACTGCGCCACCGCCTCCAGGGCGCGCCCCATCGAGGGCTTGCTTTCCCAGGAGTTGACCACCGTGTCGGCAGCGGCGGCCAGCGCCTTGTGATACTGGTTGAGGCGGTCGTTGCGCCTGTCCTCCAGGCGCGCCCAGACGAAGGCAAAGCCCCCGGCCAGCCCGGCGAAGAAGGTCGAGAACGCGCCGGTGGCCACCGCCATGAGCAGCCCAAAAACGACCCCGTAGAGCAGGGAACGGCCCACGTAGGTGGTGGCGCTCACGCCGAGCTGGGCACTGTCGAGGCGCACCTGGATGGCCGGCAGCAAGGTCTGTCGTTGCACGCGTTTCTCCCGGCGGCCGGCCCCGGCGATGCCAAAGACGACGGCCAGCACAGAGCCACCGGCCAGAAGGCCAAGCGCTAGCGCTAGAATCCA
>CAZWPV010000227.1:0-5252 GCA_964635485.1 uncultured Anaerolineales bacterium | reverse complement strand
GCTGGCAAGCTTGCTGCTCGTCGGCTGTCTGACCCTCATCGCATTCGCGCTCAACGCCTATAGCTTCACTGAAGGACAGGACGGTGTTCCCCTCGACGACGCCTGGATCCACTTCCAGTTCGCCCGCAACCTGGCCCGCGGCGACGGCCTTTCCTTCAATCCCGGCCAGCCCACGTCCGGCTCGACCTCGCCGCTGTGGACGCTGCTGCTGGCCGCCGTCTATCTCGTGGGCGGCAGGTTCCCCGTCGCCGGGCAGGCGCTGAGCGCGGTTTGTTACCTAGCGATGCTGGCGGCGACTTACACACTGGGCAAGCAACTGACGGGCCACCGTTGGGCTGCCTGGCTGGCCGGGATGGTCGTCGGCCTCAACGGGCGCATGGTGTGGGCGGGACTCTCGGCGCTGGAGGTATGCCTGTTCGCCACGCTGAGCCTGTTGGCCATCGGCGCTCACCTGAGCGACCGGCGACAGCACCGCTACCGCCTGCGCACAGCGGCCCTCTTCGGACTGGCCGCCCTCAGCCGCCCTGAGGGCTATCTCCTCTTCGCGCTCTCCGTAGCCGACCACATCTGGAGCATTTTGCGCGCCACGCATCACGAATTAAGTTTTACGTCTTCCGTTTCACGCCTCATTCGTCAGGTTCCGCTCCTTCCCATTTTCCTGTTCGTTCTCATCGTCCTCCCCTATCTCCTCTTCTCCTACCACACCAGCGGGCACCTGCTTCCCAACACCTACCACGCGAAAGCGACCTTCAGTCTCCTGCCCGACCGCCAGTTCCGCGATTTTCTGAGCGCGAGCGCCACCTACCTCATCCTCGATAACCCGCTGCTCTTGCCCTTTTTCCTTTTAGGTCTCATCCTGCTGCTGTTCGAGCGCGTCTCGCTGTTGAGCCTGTGGTGCATAGGGCTTCCGCTGGCTTACGCCTTTATGCGCGCCTCCCTCTACCAGCACGGGCGCTATCTGATGGTCCTCGTACCCTGCAACGCCGTCGTCGCGGTGTGGGGCCTGCTGAAGATGCAAAAAGTGGCCCAACGTCGTGGCTGGCTGCGCTGGGGAGCCCCCCCTGCCTCTACGGGGCATCCCCCCCGCGTGCGGGGGGGACTGAGGGGGGGACAGAAAAGCGCGCTAGCAATACTGGCAAGCCTGCTCATCGTCGCCGGGACAGCCTGGCGGCTGCCGGAGATGGCAGGCCTCTACGCCCGGAACGTGGACGACATCAACCAGATGCACGTACAGTTGGGCCACTGGGTCAAAGAAAACACCCCACCCGATGCCGTCGTGGCCCTGAACGACATCGGCGCCATCGCCTACATCTCCGAGCGGGAGGTGGTCGACCTGGCGGGACTGGTCACGCCCGAGATCACCCCCGCCTTGCGCTCCCCCGGGCAGACCCAGCCGCTCATTGATTTCCTGGCCCGGCGAGGCGTAGAGTACGTCGTCATCTTCCCCAACTGGTTCCCCGGCCTGGCCGCCCGCAACGACGTGCTGCAAGAAGTCCACCGCGTCACACTGGAGGCTCGCACCATCACCGGCGGAGAGACGATGGTGGTCTATCGCGCGGACTGGCGGAGATAGGAATGGTAAGGTAAAATATGACAGGCAAGTTGTGACCCGGGAGGTAGAGATATGACGTGGCAGGAACACATTCAGGTAAATCCCAGAGTTGCCTTTGGTAAACCCGTCGTTGCTGGCTCACGCATTCCCGTCTATATGGTGCTCGAACTGGTCGAAGCTGGCTATACACCCAAACAAATTATCGCCGACTTTTATCCCACCTTGACAGAGGACGACGTGCGGGCCTGCATTAAGTATGCCACCGAACTAACCAAGAACGAGGAGATCACCTTTGCCGAGGAAATCGCCGCTGCAGCTGCTGGCTGACGAGTGTGTCTACCAGGCAACTACTGATTTCTTAATAAACCTGGGCTATGACGTCGTCACTGCTCAAGCACTCGGCCTCTCCGGCGTTGACGACGATGCCATTATTGAAACAGCAATCTCTCTGAACCGAGCCCTCATCACACGGGATATAGATTTCAGTAACATCCTCCTCTATCCCCCCGCACACTACCTAGGCATCGTGGTGTTGAAAATGACTCCAGAGACCATGCATGCCGTCCATCAGATGCTGACGCAAGCACTCACACAAACACAGGATCTCACCGGTGCACTGCTCGTAATAGATAAAAACAAATTCCGCATTCGCCGTCTAGCGCCTTCGCAATAGAAGCGCGGGTTATGCACTGGCGAATATATTGTACGAGGAGTAGATTAATGACAGAAAAGACTATCCACATCGCTCCGATTACTATCGGTGTCATCGGCGGCAGCGGCCTCTACCAGATGGAGGGACTGACCGGCGTCGAAGAATACAAAATCGTCACCCCCTTCGGCGATCCGTCGGACACCGTCATCGTCGGTACATTGGAGGGCGTGCGCGTCGCCTTCGTCGCCCGCCACGGACGCGGCCACGTCCTGATGCCCACCGAGGTCAACTACCGGGCCAACATCTTTGCCCTCAAGAGTCTGGGCGTCGAGCAGGTGATCTCCATCTCCGCCTGTGGCTCCCTGCGTGAGCACGTGGCTCCCGGCGAGGTCGTCATCCCCGACCAGTTGTTCGATTTTACCAAGAAGCGGGAAGTCACCTTCTTCGGCGGCGGCCTGGTGGCCCACATCGGCACCGCCGATCCGTACTGCGCGCGTCTCTCGACTCTGCTGGCCGAGGCGGTAGAGGAGGCCGGCGGCGCCGTCTACCGGGGCGGACGCTTCATCACCATCGAAGGCCCCCGTTTTTCCACCAAGGGGGAAAGCCACACCTACCGCGCCTGGGGGATGGACATCATCGGCATGACCGCCTGCCCCGAGGCCTTCCTGGCCCGCGAGGCGGAGATGTGCTACGCGACGATGGCCCACGTGACCGACTACGACGTGTGGCACGAGACGGAGGAGCCGGTCACCGTCGAGATGCTGCTGGCGACGCTGGCGGCCAACGCCACCCTGGCGCAGCGCGCGCTGCGCATCCTGATCCCGCGCCTGGCGGCAGCCGGGCGCGACTGCGAGTGCGGCCAGACGTTGGCGATGGCCCTCATCACCCAGCGCGACCTGATCCCTGAGCAGCTCAAGCGCGACCTGGCACCAATTGTGGGCAAGTATTTGGAATAGACTCCCGAGTCGCGTGGCACGTGGAAAGAGGCACCTATGCGATGTCCCAAGTGCGGCTTTGAGAACCGTCCCAACGCTCGCTTCTGCAAGCAGTGTGGGCAGACGCTGCAAGCGGGGCCACCTACCGGCGTCACGTGCCCCGCCTGTGGCGCTGCCAACGACTCCGACGCCCACTTCTGCAGGTCCTGTGGCAAACCCCTGGGCGGTACGCCGGTAACACCCCCTACCGCACCGGTCCCTCCCGAAAGCGTGAGCGTCCACATCGAAGGCAGCGTCAGCGGCCAGGTCGCCATCGGCAACAACATCCTCCAGATCGGCGACGTGCACGGCGGCGTGGTCAACGTGATGATGCCGGGGCAAAAGGTTCAGCCCAAACCACGCCCCACGCCCGTCGACCTACGCCCGCGCCCCTTCCCGAACCTGCTGGATAGAGAGACAGAGATCGACACTGCGACCGCTGCCCTCCAGTCCGCCCAGCCGGTCGAGATCCACGGCCAGGCAGGGCTGGGCAAGACCTCTCTCCTGCGCCATCTGGCCCACCACCCCACCACTGCTGCCTTCTCCGACGGCGTCGTCTACCTTTCGGCCCGCCGCCAGCCCGCCGACGACCTGCTCCAATCTCTATTCGACGCCTTCTACGAAACCGACATCCCCTACAAGCCCACCGCCGCCCAGCTCAGGCACGACCTGCAGAACAAGCGGGCGCTCGTCCTGCTGGACGACGTGGGCCTGGCGCGGGAGGACGTAGAAAGGGTGATGGACACTGCTCCAAGCTGTGCTTTCGCACTTGCCTCCCCCGAGCGTCACCTGTGGGGCGAGGGGCAGAGCCTCGCACTGGGCGGGCTACCCCCTGACGACGCCATCGCGCTGATAGAACGAGAGCTGGGCCGTCCGCTGACCCCCCAGGAGCGTCCCGTCGCTCAAAGGCTTCGCCTGGATTCCAAAGGCAATCCACTGGCCCTAATTCAAATAGCTGCCGAGACGCGCGAGAAAGGGCTGCTCCTGACAGATCTGAAGGCACAGGGAAGGGAGCAAGGGGGAATGCAGACGACCGACCTGCTCGAATTCCCCGGGCAGCAGATGCAACTGATAAGATACATCACGCGCCAGGGCGAGGTGACGGCAGAGGCGGCAGCCGAACACCTGGAAGAGGCTCCCGCCGACGTGCAGCAGATACTAGATACAATGGTGGAGAAGGGAAACCTGGAACGTGTGGAGAGAAAAGGGGACTGGGTCTACAAGATGCATTTCGCCCACAAGAGCGCGCGCGGGCTCCCGCCGGGCATCTGGCATGCATTGGACCAAGGGGCCAAAAGCGCTGAAGCCACCTCCTTCGTCGACGCGCTAAACGCCCTCCCGGCCCCAGAACGTCAGACCATGGCTGCGCTGGCCGCGCTGGGCGGAATACCTGTCCACGAAGAACACCTGGCTGCCCTGACAGGGCTCTCCGACGTCACGCCCGCCCTGCAGTCACTGCAGCGCCGCGGATTGGCACAGGCCCACAGCCCTCGCTACAGCCTGACCGGTACGCTCGACCAGGCCCTGCAGCAGGCGTGGGACCTGACGCCTTGGATGGAGCGCGCCCTGACTCATTTCACCGCTTGGGCGCAGCAGAATCAACAAACCCCCAACCGGCTTCTGGAAGAAGCCGACGCCATTCGATATATCCTGGAGTGGGCCGCCGGGGCCGGTCGCTGGGCCGATGTCCTGCGGCTGGGGAGGGCGGTCGAGGGCGCGCTGGCCCTGGGCGGCCGCTGGACCGCGTGGGCACAGGTTTTGCGCTGGATTCTCCAGGCGGGACAAACGCTGGGAGATCAGGCCACCGAGGCCTGGGCGCTGCATCAACTCGGCACACAGGCACTCTGTCTGGGAGATAATGCCGCAGCCCACGCCTCCCTGACCCAGGCGCTGAGCCTGCGGGAGGCGCTGGGCGACCACGCCGGAGCCGAGATCACCAAGCACAACCTGAGCCTGCTCCCGCCAACGCCGCCAACGCCGCCCGAGAAACCATCTCCACCCAAAACACGCCCTCCGCTGCCCAAGTGGCTCCTTCCCGCGATAGGCGTCGTAGCAATAGGCGGCGTTGCCATGG
>CAZWPV010000226.1:0-5258 GCA_964635485.1 uncultured Anaerolineales bacterium | reverse complement strand
TGGATCGCGGGGGGTGATGCTCTCGGCGACATCCATACCCTCGACGACTCTGCCGATGATCGTGTAGTTGCCGTCGAGATCTGGTTGGGCAGCGTAAGTGATAAAGAACTGGCTGCCGACGGTGTTGGTGCCTGGCCCACTACTGGCCATGCCCACCACACCTGGCCCGTCGAATTTGAGCGTGGGGTAGATCTCGTCCGAGCAGCGATAGCCGGGATAACCTCCGCCACCGCCGCTTGGATCGCCGGCTTGCGCCACGAAGCCGGGGATGACGCGGTGGAAGGTCACGCCGTCGTACCAGCCATCCCGCGCCAGAAATACAAAGCTGTTGACAGTGATGGGCGCTTTGTCGTCGTACAGTTCGATGACGATGTCACCGCGCGCGGTGCGGATGGTGGCGGTATAGTCCTTATCTGTATCTATGACCTGAGGCGGGGCTGTATCGTACGTGCGGTCTTGCAGAAGGATCAGGTTGATCACCGTCTCAACCTCGTTCGCCGAGACGAAAACGTTGTTGACCGCATACGTCGGCGTGGCCAGCCGTCCGTATTCGCCATATGCCTCGTAGTCAGCTATGATCTTGTCTCGATAAATGTGGTCTTTTAGCTCCTGTTGGAAGCGTTCAGTATCGAGCCCCAATTCTGCTGCGTATTCGACCATCTTGGGGATGATGACATCGTCTTCTGCTGAAAGGCCGGTCCAATCCCCTTGACGTTCGTACAGCAAATCGTGCATTTCGAAGAACTTGCCCTGAGCGCCGGCGGCCTCGGCGGCTTCAGCCGTGATGACGGCCTTGTCGTGGATGCTGATCAGGGTGAGGTGGCGGTAGGCCATGCTAACTTGATCACCGTACGCATCTTCCAGATGCGTTCGCAGTTTGGCGACCACTGCGCAGTATGGTCACTGAAAGTCGGCGTACTCGATGACGGTGATAGGGGCGTCGGCAGGCCCGTGGACGTGATCCGCATCCGTCAGCGGCGGGATACGCGGCTCGGTCGGCAGGTTGAGCGGCTGCGCTGCACAGAAGGCTGGCGGCGGTGTCGGCTCCGGCTTGCATCCGGCGGCGAGCCCCATCGAGAGGAGGAGAAGGAGCAATAGGCGCTTATTCATAGTAGCCTCCTAAACATAGATGGGGAATATTGTACCACAAAGGGGGGAGGCGACCAGCCGGGCACATGAAAAACTCCCGGCTCGCACAGCCGGGGCGGGCATCTGAATCAGGGCAGCAAGATCACCGAGAGGAAGATCGCGTTGACCGACGTCGTTCAATCGCTAGTCGTAGATGGCCACCATATCAATGGGTTCGGGCCGAGTTTCCCTTCGAGTTCCAAGCAATTGGCCCAAACTTCGGCCATTCTCTGAACTGCTTCTCTCTCGGCTTCCTTCTTGGTTGCTCCGCGTCCCACGATGGGGATGGTGTAACCATCTATCTCGATCGTGCCGACGAACCAGTTTTGCTCTGCTTTACCATTGGACACGCCCACAATGATAGCACACAAACATTACGAACTCGATTACGGCGAAGAACCTGTTCTCTAGATGTTTGGCAAGCGGCAGCATTTGGGGTACAATGATGTGCAGGGTAGGGGGAGGGCCGGATGAGTGCAGAGCATAAGCCACTGGCCGTGGTGGAGGATCGAATCGAGCTGGCCACTTCGCCTGAGGTGTTGTGGACGTGTTTTGCTGACCTTGGCAAGTGGCCTGCTTGGTTTCCTGCGTTGGTCGAAGCGGAATGGGTCTCTGGCTCCCCTTGGATGATAGGTGCACAGTTCCGCCAGACCATCAAGTTTGGTTTCCCCCTGGGCAAACTGACGGCGGCGGCCACGATCGTCGAGATCAGCCCGTCTCCTTATGTGGCATGGGCGTGGAGAATAGCCGGGATGGAGGCGATTCACGGCTACCGGTTTGACGCCACCATAAGCGGTACCGAGGCGCTCAGCCGCCACGAGTTTTACGGTTTCCCGGCGTTTCTGACCCGCGTCTTTTTCTTTACCCGCCGCGTGCACAAAATCTACCAGGCTGCCCTGCAGGGGCTCAAGGCCTACACCGAGACGGGGGTAATACAGTTACGGATGCCAATGTGAGGGGTACATTGGTTCGGTTGTGCTTGGGACGCCTGATGATAGAGCGACAGAAAGGACTGAGCCATGCGCAGGAAAGTTGTCGTACTGGCCGTGGTGCTGGGCCTGGCACTGGTCTCCGTCGCTGCGTACATTGGGATCGTGATGTTTGGTCCTTCTGCAAAACCTCAGCCCACGATCGTTTCTTCATCCGTCCCATCAGCACCGGACGATGAGGACGTCTACGCGAAACGAAGGGAGAGAATGGTGATCGAGACGATCGAGAGACGGGGCATCACTGACGAAGAGGTTTTGGATGCCATGCGCGCTGTCCCTCGCCACTTCTTTGTGCCTGAGGGTGATCAGGATTATGCCTACGGCGACTACCCACTGCCAATCGGCTACGGCCAGACCATCTCCCAGCCTTACATCGTCGCCCTGATGACCGATCTGCTCGAGTTGAAGCAGGGGGACAGAGTGTTGGAGGTCGGCACGGGTTCCGGCTATCAGGCTGCCATCCTGGCCGAAATTCCCGACGTCGAGGTCTATACGATCGAGATCATCCCCGAACTGGCCACGAGTGCGCAGGAGCGACTGACGGAGCTGAGCTACGCCCATGTCCACTGCAAGGAGGGGGACGGTTACTTTGGTTGGCCTGAGCACGCCCCCTTCGATGCCATCATCGTCACCGCCGCGCCCGATCACGTGCCGCAGCCGCTGGTGGATCAACTGGCGGAGGGAGGGCGGCTGGTAATCCCTGTGGGGCCGCCGGGCGGCTATCAGACGCTGTGGAAATTTGTGAAGCAGCCGGATGGAGAGCTAAAGGCCTTCAACATGGGCGGCGTGGCTTTTGTGCCCCTCACCGGGGGGGATCAGTGAGCCTTGTCGGCGCACATTGATGGCCAGCGATATCCCCCACGCTCCAACGTAGCAGATTGCTCCCACAGCCAGCACGGTCGAGAATCCGAAGGAAAGGGCCAACAGCGCGGCCAGGATCGAGGCCACGACCGACAGAGCCCCGTTGACGCCCCAGGCCCAGGCGATGAGGGTGGGTGCCCTCTGCTCCAGAAGCGCCATACCCTTGGGAAAGGGCACGCCCATCAGCAGCCCCGGCGGCGCCAGAGCGACCACGGCGATGAGCAACCGCACTGCCAGCGGCGCAGCCAGCGTCGCGTCGAAGAGGACGGGCAATCCCACCGCGTATCCCCCCACCAGCACGGGTAGCAGGATCAGCGCCAGCCGCAGCGGCACGCGGCGCGAGAGGAGGCTTCCCAGTCCGGAGAACAGGAGCAGCGCGAAGAGCACCGTCGCCATCGCATAGGCGGGATGGCCGAGGAAAAGGATGAATCGCTGCAGAAGCGGAATCTCGACGCACAGGTATCCCAGCCCCAGTAGTGCGAAATATCCCAGCATAGCGCCAGCCTGTTTTTCTCGCCCTGTCTCCCGCCGTCCGCGGGCCACCAGTGGTAGCAGGATCAGTGCCCCGGCCGCAACCACCGCCAAAACCAGCAGGGCCAGCAGCACAAAGTAGCCCGCGCCGCCGAAGGGCTGCCAGGTGTGGCCTGCCATTGCCAAGACCTCCGGCGCCTGATCCCACTTGAAAAAGTGGCCGAAGAAGGGGCGGTTGTCGGTGGGAGGCTCAACGTCGAAGGAATAATCACGGTACCAAGCGGCTTTGTCCTCTGCCTCCAACAGCCCTAAGCAGGCGAGGTAGTAGACCGGTTCCTGCATCACGTTGTAGCGGTTCACTTCGTCGGGGCGGATGCCGGGGAGATAGACGAGGTCGAAGGCACGCGGGGCAGCAAAGGCGCGGATGGCTTCCAGTTCCTCGCTGGTGAACGACCCCTGCTGCACTAATATGAGCATCTGCTGATAGCTGCGCAGGGCGACGATGCTGGTGGCTGGATCGCCGCCGGTTCGCTCGACCGCCTCAACCGCCAACGCGAAGGCACGGATCGATTCGGAGGGCGGTACCTGCAGCCAGCGCGTCGCCACCAGCAGGCCGTTCTCATCCAGCCGCGCTACGTAGTCGGCAAAGGCCTCCACGGTGTAGCGATAGTCCTCGGACAGGCTATACGCGCCTGATGTGACCGTCCGTTGCGGCGCGGTCAGTGATAGCGTTACCACGTCGTACTTTTCCTGGGTTCGCCGGGCGTAGGCCCGTCCTTCCTCCAGTTCGACCGTCACGCGAGGATCGTCGTACAGGTTGCCCGCCCACCGTCCTTGATCTTGTACCGCCTTGACGATGAGCGGGTTCGCTTCCACGGCAGTGACCTCTCGTGCGCCCTCCGCCAGCGCGACCAGCACGTCAAAGCCGCCGCGAGGCTCCAGCACCAGCGTGCGGGCATCCGGCCGCAGGCGATAGGGCAGCGCAAGCAGCAGGCAGTCGGTGAATGCCAGGTCGGTGACCCCAGGTGCAACGTGGCTGATAGGGCTCAGGTCGTCGCCATCGACGGTGAGGCCCAGTTGGGACGGCGGCAGGTCGGGACAGAGGAAGCCGCATCCCGGCAGGCTGCGGATGGCCTGCGAGCCCACGACGTCCACCCGCGAGAAGCCGTTCCATCGGCGGGAGACGAGTTTGCCGTCGGGCAGGAGCAGGGCGTAGCTGAGGCTCTTGTAGGGGGAGAGGCGGATTGTGAGAAAGGCGGGAGGATCTATGGCGACGATGATGAGAGCAAGAACAAGGGCGGCGTGGGCAATGCGTGATGCGTAAAACGTAAAACGTGAGGCAGTGCGGCAGGCTTGGAAAGTGAAGGCGGCGATGGTGGCGAGAGCGGCGGAGAGGAGGACGGTGCCTTCGCCGCCTACCAGCGCCGGGGCGGCGACGGCCAGCAGGCATCCGGCGGCTGAGCCGGTCAGGTTGGCGGCGTAGGTGCGGTTGGCGGTTTTGGGGCGAGCTGCCAGTAGCAAGCTTGTGGCGAGGCCGCTGCAGAAGAAGGGCATCGCCAGCGCGACGTAGTGCAGCGCCAGCACGGCTCCCTGCCGCCAGTCGAGCGCGATGCGGAAGGAGTCGAAGGGGACGACGAGGGTGAGGGCATAGGAGCCGACGGTGCTGAGGGCGAACCCCCAACTCAGGCGGGGCAGTGTGCGGGTAGGGCTGCGCTCTTTGAGTTTAGGGAAGAGGGCCAGGAGGGTGCCGCTGGCGCCGAATCCCAGCAACGCCAGGCTGACGACCATGAAGGCAAAGTGGTAGAACTG
>CAZWPV010000225.1:0-5262 GCA_964635485.1 uncultured Anaerolineales bacterium | reverse complement strand
TCGCTGCGCATCTTCCCTCCGGTGTGTACCGCTCCTTCGTGGGCGTCCCCCTGCAGCTGGGAGAAGAGATCCTTGGCACCCTCGAGCTGATCAACAAAATCCCCAGCGCGCCCGGCCACCGCGACTGGTTCACCGACGCCGACGAGAGCTATTTACGCTTGCTCTCCACCGCCATCGGCGGCGTGCTGGAGGGCGCGCGTTATCTCAAGACCCTGAACGACGTGGGCATCACCGCGATGCGCATGCAGCAGGTCGCCTCATTGGGCACCCTGGCGCAGCGCATCCTCCACGAGACGGCAAACCCGCTGGCAGCGGCCCGCCTGGCGACGGCCAACCTGCGCGCCACCATGGGAGGAGCAGCCGCCTCGTCCTCACACGAAACAGCCATCGAGCGGCTGGACAAGATCGAAGGGGGCCTGGACCTGGTCAGTGACAAGCTGTTCAACCTGCTCACGTTCTCGCAGCGCATCGGCTTTGTCCGCACGGCCTCGGACTGGAACGACGTGGTGCGCGGCGTCCTCATCTGGCTGGTCGCGGAGCGTCAATGGCGCAGCGTGGAGGTACACACGACCTACGCCGAAGATCTGCCACCGGTGTCTATCGAACCCAACGAAATGTTCGGCGTCGTGGCGACCATGCTTCGCCTGGCCATCGAGGCCTTTGAAAAGCCTGGCGGGCTGATCGAGGTCAGCACGTCGCTATCTGCCGGCGGCCAGAGCGTACACACGGAGATACACGCACCCAGGCCGCCGTTGAGGGAGACCATCATATCCGTCCTGGAACCGACGACCAGCACACCCGAAGAGCTATCTCCCATCCGCTTTGAGTGGGCGCTGGCCCAGGAGACCGTAGAGACCCGCTACAACGGCAATCTCACCTGGCAGAGCCGCGACGGCGATCTGTACTTTATCCTCGATTTGCCGGTGAAAGAGGAAGTCTAGCGTGTCCAAGAAGCACAAAACGATCCTAGTAGTAGATGACGAGCCCTTCTTTCGAGAGGAAGTAGTGGCATTTCTGAGCAGCCCGACCTCCACGACGCGCGGTTGGGCAGCAGAGGCCGCGCAGAGCGGGGAAGAAGCCCTCGCCAAGCTGATGCAGGCCCCTCGGGACGTTATGCTGCTCGACATCAACATGCCGGGCATGGACGGGATGGACGTGCTGCGCGCGATGCGCGAGAAGCATCTCCTGGATCAGACTTACGTGATTATCCTCAGCGCCTACGGCGTGTACGAGAACGTCGTCGCCTCTATGCGCGGAGGAGCGAAGGACTTTGTAAACAAGTCGGAGCCACTGGAGCAATGGATCATGCGCATCGAGCGCGGCTTCGAGTGGCAGGAGCTGCGCCGCCGCAGCCAGCAGATCCAGGAAGAGCTGCGCCTCTTGGCGCGCGAGGTAGGTCACGACATCGGTGGCACCACCTACTTTGTGCTCACGCAGCGGGTGCAGGTGTTGAGCAAGCTGGTGGCGGGCAATCCAGAGGGCGAACGCTCCATCGAGGTCATCGAGCAAATCCTGGGCCGCATCAAGCGCTTGGCGGACGACCTGGGCCAGGTGGCCGTGGCGCTCGATAGCAGCGAGGTCTGGCGCTGGGAACCCCTCAACCTGCAGTATATGCTGGAGCGTCTGGTACAGGAATTCAACTTTGGCCACCCAGACGTGACGGTGGTGAAAGAATGGGACGAGGACATCCCGCCGGTACACGGCAGTCGCGCTCAGTTGGAGCGGGTTTTTCACAACCTGCTGAGCAACGCAGGATGGGCGATGCCCGATGGTGGGACGCTTACGCTGCGCACGCGGATGGAGGACAGCGGGTGGGTCGCCGTGGACATCGAGGACACGGGCGTCGGCATTCCTCCAGAGGCGCGAGGGAAAATCTTTCGCATTGGATTTTCGGATTGGAAAAGCGGACATAAGGGGAGCGGCCTGGGACTTTACGTCGCACGCAGGAACGTCGAAAACCACGGAGGCAGCCTCGAAGTGACCAGCACCGGCGGGGAAGGAACGATGGTCACCATTCATCTGCCCGTCGGGTCAGAAGACGCTAGCTCTAGTGTGACATAGGCTCGGCAATTACAGATTCTTTAGGAGGACAAGTTAATGTCAGCAACAATACTGGTAGTAGACGACGACCTGCTCGTGCTCGAGAGCCTGGAGGATTACCTGAACCAGGCGGACTACCGGGTCGTGACGGCCAGCAGCGCGCGCGAAGCAATCGAGAAAGCGCGCGAGACACCCTTCGACATCGGCCTGCTGGATATGAAGATGCCCGAGATGGATGGGTTCCAGGTGGCCGCGATGCTGCGCCAGTTGCAGCCCGGCCTGCGCATCATCATCTTTACCGGCTACGCCTCACTGGAAAGCGAGGCACGCGCCGCCCAGTTGGACTTTTACGAGTACCTGCCCAAGTCGAACTGGCACGACCTGCTGCTTCCGACCATCGAGCTCGTTTTGGAGGAGCCGGAGCGCCGTCTGCCCAAGCAGCGCCCGGCCACCCTGGAGAGGGCGGCCAGCCAGTACATTGAGGAAAGCAAGTGGGAGTTGGCGGCCATCGCGTACGAGGAAGCGGCCCGCATCGCCGAGTTCATCCACGAGTGGGAGAACGCGGCATGGCTGTACACCCAGGCGGCAGAGAACATGGAGCGCGCCCGGGGCGACTCCGTCGAGACCCAGCGGCTCAAAGAGCTGGCAGAGTGCGCGCAGCGTATCGCCAATGAAGACGCGGTCGCTTGAGCGAAACCTGCTAGATTGGTAAACCGATAATTGGTAGATTGGTAAACTGGTAGTCAGCGGACTGGGCGAGAAGTTGTCGGCCCGTCGACTTACCGGTTCACCAACTACCAGTCCACCAGCGTACCAACACGTCGATGTCCCGGCTTACCAATCTACCAATCCGCCATCTGTTGTGCCTGACATTGCTTCTGGCGTCGGGCTGTACCCTCTTTGAACCGTCCGCAACGCCCACGCCAGCCTCTACCCAAACACCAATCCCGTTGCCCTCACCGGTCCGCTGGCCTACGTCTACACCCGAGCCGCCCGACACAGGCTGGCTGCTGCTACAACCCGGTGTCGAGCTGCGCCGGGTGCTGGTGGAGACCGGCGCAGCCCCATCCGAGACAGAAGGTGAATACCTGGCCATCGTGCGGCTCGATCCCTCTATCGTGCGCTTCCGCGTCCACTACAACCCAGGTCAGTCCTTGAAGGTAAGAACCTGGGCCGAGCAACTCGATGCCTTGCTGGTCGTCAACGGCGGATACTTTACGCCGGAGTACGAGACCGCCGGACTGCTCATCAGCGACGGGCAAAAGTGGGGCGCGGTCTATGGGGACTTTGCGGGCCTTTTTGCCGTCACCGCCGACGAGCAGGTGAGCGTGCGCTGGCTCCGTGACCACCCTTACGACCCCGCCGAGTTGTTGAGCCAGGGGGTGATGTCGTTCCCGGTACTGGTCAAGCCGGGCGGCGTGATGGGCTTTCCCGCCGACGCCGACGACGGGATGCACGCCCGTCGCACAGTCGTGGCCCAGGATTTGGCTGGGCGCATCCTCTTCATCGCCGCTCCCCGCGGCACCCTCAGCCTCCACGAGCTAGCCGTCTTCCTCGCCGCATCCGACCTGGAGATCGACGTGGCGCTCAACCTGGACGGCGGCCCCTCCACGGGGCTGTGGCTCCAGTCGGACGAGAACCCCGTAGGCATCGACTCCCGCGCGGCGGTCCCCTCGGTTATCTCCGTCGAAACCCGGTAGCAAAAACCAGCCCTTTTCGCCCGTTTCTGCGTATAGGTAGTGTTGGTTGCACAGGATTGGGCGACTTGACAGCTTTGACAAAGATGGTTATATAGCCAGCACGCGGTCGACACAGCAAATCAAATCGTAGCCTCACCGCGGACTGGCTGATCTTATGACCCAAGACCTAATCGAGCGCGCGCTGGCGGGCGACGAAACCGCCGCCCACGAATTACACGACGACCATTACCCGGCCGTGCTCAGGCTGGCCTATATGCTTCTGCAGAACCTACAAGACGCCGAAGATGTAACACAGGAGGCTTTCATCTACGCCTTCAAGAATCTATTACGGTACGACCCGGAGCGGGCATCCTTCGCCACCTGGCTCAAGGTCATCGTCACCAGCCGCTGCCGAGATCTGCAGCGCCGGCGCCGGTTCAAGTGGCTTTCGCTGCAGGAGTGGCTAGAAGTCGGTCGTGATCCAGAAGACGAAACGGACGAACATCAGCCAGAAACCATGGTCGAGTTGGCAGGTACGCAACAGATGGTGTGGGAAGCTTTGAATCAGGTGCCGCGCAAGTCGCGCCAGGCGCTGATCCTGCGCTACTTTGGGGGACTCTCGTATCCCGAGATGGCGCAAGCGCTGGGCTGTGCGGTCAGCACGGCCAAGTCGCGCGTCGCCTATGGTCATCAGACGCTGGCGCGGCTCTTGGGAAGCGGGGCGGAGGCTGCCTTGGGCTATTGCCCGGAGGGTACGGAATGAGACATCCCGACGCCCGCCAGTTGTTATCCTATCTGGAGGGCGACCTCCCGCCCGGCCGCCGTGAACAGATTGAGGCCCACCTGCACTCCTGCCCCGCTTGCCGCAGTCGCCTGGAGCACCTCACACAGACATCCAAAGATTTGGAAGCGACGCTGCTCGCCGTGGGAGATCAAGTCCCGCTGGCCCCCAACCGCTCGTGGCAGAGGATAGCCCGGCGCCGGAGGGCGCAGCATCTGGCCCGGCTCGCCGCTTTGCTGCGCCTGCCCCTGCGCCGCGCGGCGACGCTGGTCGCTCTGACCATCCTCATCGGCGGGCTCGTCGTCGGGCTTGCCAGCCTGGCCCACACCCTGGCTATTGCTGTGCGTGCCCCCGACGATATCACGCCGACGGCGCAGGCCACGCTCCCCGCCAATCCATCCTCTCCGCCCGGCCCGCTGCCCGGTCACCCCGGCGGCCCGAAAACACCGACCGCTCTTCTGATCCTCGGCATCGATGGGGAGAGTGCCTCGTCCAATGAGATCGACATGCTGATGCTTCTATACCTGGACGCCGAAGCCAAGCGTGCCTTCCTGATCTCCATCCCCCGCGATCTGTACGTGGAGGTCCCCGGTCACGGACAGGCCCGCGCGGGCAGCGTCTACCGGATAGGCGAGGAAGACGAGGCCACCAACGGTCTGGCGCTGGCCCGCGAGACGATCTCGGCCACGCTGTCCATCCCCGTGCAGCACGCCGCCTTGGTGCGCTTTGAAAGCTTCGTCACGCTGGTGGATGGTGTCGGCG
>CAZWPV010000224.1:0-5276 GCA_964635485.1 uncultured Anaerolineales bacterium | reverse complement strand
CTCTCGCTGGGTCAACGCATGCGGGCCGATATCTGCGCGGCACTGCTGCACGATCCCAAGCTGCTCTTCCTGGATGAGCCCACTATCGGGCTGGACGTGGTGGCCAAGGAGCGCATCCGCCAGTTCATCCTGCACATCAACCGCGAGCGGGACACGACCGTGATCCTCACCACGCACGACCTCTCCGACGTGGAAAAATTGTGCGAGCGGGTGCTGATCATCGATCACGGGAAACTGCTCTTCGACGGGACGCTGGAGGCGCTGCGCGAGCGGTTCAACGGGCGGCGCGAACTGGTGGTCGATTTCGCCGAAGCGTACGAGTCGGTCGGGATAGATGGCGCCCAGGTCGTCGCGTGGGATGGGAAACACGCCACCTACCAGTTCGAGCGCAAGACCATCACCGCCTCGGAGCTGATCGGCCGGCTCTCGGCCCGCTACCAGATCCACGACCTGGAAGTGCGTGAGCCAGAGATCGAGGCGACCGTCCGCCGCATCTACGAGGA
This sequence comes from uncultured Anaerolineales bacterium, assembly GCA_964635485.1. GTDB lineage: Bacteria > Chloroflexota > Anaerolineae > B4-G1 > B4-G1 > JAFGED01. The sequence continues at coordinate 4,773 of CAZWPV010000224.1, read as the reverse complement.
GCGGCTGCTGGAGAGCTAACATAGAACGCAGATAAACGCCGACCCACGCTGATCTTTTGCTTGTGCAAGCCATAGCAAGCGCGCTCACCTTCTCCTATTCCTCCCATTTACTGTTTTTGGCCTCATATTATTTACTTGACAATACTGTATGATATATGGTATAATATGACAAACAGTAAAGGGGGCAAGATGGCCGATCCCACACAAAATCTGATCTCAGAACTACGCCGCGGCACGCTCGTCCTGACGGTCCTCAGCCAACTCGACGAGAAACAATACGGTTATTCGCTGGTACAGTTGCTGGCCGAAAAGGGCGTCGAAATCGACCAGAGCACCCTGTATCCCCTCCTGCGTCGGTTGGAAAACCAGGGTTTGCTCGAAAGCGAATGGTCCGTGGAAGGCTCTCGCCCGCGCCGCTACTATGTGCTCAGCAAAACGGGGGAGGAGACGCTGCAACAACTAAAACGAGAGTGGCGCGCCCTGAGCGACGCGCTCGACCACTTATTATGAAAGGATGAAGACGATGGAAACAAAACTCTTTGATCGTTACGTACATCAAGTTGGGCGACGCCTGCCCAAGAGACAGCGCGCCGACGTGGAAGCTGAACTACATTCGCTGCTGATGGACGCGCTCCAAGATCGAATAGACGAAGAGATGGATCAAGACGCCCTAGAGGCAACCCAGGTAACCATCCTTGAGGACTTTGGCCCGCCGGCCAAAGTGGCCGGCGAATATGCGCCTCCACAACGCTACCTCATTGGCCCGCGCGTCTTTAACCTCTATCTAATCGTCGCTGCCGCTGTAGCCGGGAGTCTCTCGCTGGTTTTCCTCGTTATCCTTCCCATTCTCGCGATGGTGGGAGAGCCAGAGCCCCTAAGCGCGCTCGCCTCCTACCTCGTCGGGATGATAGACGATTATCTCAACGCCGTGTTGGCCGGACTGGGCTCTGTCACGTTGACATTCGCCATCCTGGAGCGCGTCTTGCCAAAGTCGGCACTCGATACAGAAGACGAGGAGACGTGGAACCCGCGCGACCTGCCCGAGATCGAGGACACAGATCGAACGCGCGTCCAGATCGGCGGTCTCATCATCGAGACTGGCCTGACGGCGATCGCGTTGATTGTGTTCAATTTCTTCCCGCAGTGGATCGGCATCGGCTTTGTGACCACTATAGACGACGCATCGGCGAGATGGTACGCGATTCCCTTGTTGGCCCCCGTCTTTTTCACCACCTACCTGCCGCTGATCAACATATCCTGGATACTGCAAATCGCCCTGAACGTCGTGCTCCTGCGCCAGGGCCGGTGGCAACTCGTCACCCGCTTGATCGACGTTGCCTTGACAGCCTTCAGCGCCTTTATCCTTTACCGGCTGATCACCGGCCCAGCATTCCTGACGTTCGAAGCCATTACAACAGAATCACTCAGGGAGCTACTCGATTCCTTCCTCCCTACCCTAATCAAGATAGGTCTGACCTTTGGCCTGATCGTCACCATCGGCGAAACCATCCAAAAGCTGTACCGCATCATCCGAGATAAGCTGCAGAGGGCGACCGGGCTTTCAAATAGAGTTGCATAACGACACTGCCAGAGAGCTGAACCGATGACGGAGGCTTGCCAGTACAACCCAGATGTGCTATCCTTTCAGAGGAAGCAGCGAACTCGAGACTCAGAGTAGATTGATGACGTTGGTGGGGCATACCCTGACCGGGGCAGCAATAGGCGTGCTGTGCAAGCCAAAACACACCTCGAAAAAGTGGCAAGTAGCGTACTTTTGTGTCTTTGTGCTGCTGGCGAACGCCCCGGATCTGCCGTTCAGGCATTGGGGGCACAACCGATACGATGTCAGCCACAGCGTCTTTGTCGCCCTCCTCGCCATCGCGATAGCAACAGGACTTTTGGCAAGCTGGAAAACCGCCCGTACAAAGATCGGTGGCTGGAGAACCATCATCGGCGGGGCGGCGGCCTGGTTGAGCCACCTGCTGCTTGACTCGTTCTATAACCACGGCCGGGGGATAGCCATATTCTGGCCATTTTCCGGGTCGAGGCTTGCTCTACCCATTCCGTGGTTCTCTGTTGTCACCGCCTCCACACGCTTCACCTCACACGGCCTGCGGGAGTACCTGGTAGAGCTCGCGAGCTACCTCCCGGTGCTTCTACTGGCAGTTGGCCTGCGGGGAATACTTCGCAAAGAGCCTTGACCATGCCCAGATCAATCCGCCTCTTCATCAGCAGCAGTCCTGATCTCGCAGCCGAGCGAGAGGCGCTGGGCCAGGCGGTGGCCGAGCTGCCCATCTCCGTGGGGTTCGAGATCATGCACACGCGGCCAGGCGAGACCGCCGACATCGGCGAGGCGCTGGCCTTTATCGAGCGATGCGACCTGTACCTGATCGTGCTGGGCGCCGACTTCGCCGCGCCGATGGGCATCGAGTGGCAGCGCGCGCAGGAGGCGCTCAAGCCGACGCTGGCCTACGCCAAGCGCGAGATGCACAGTCCTTCCGCGCAAAAGCTGCTGCGCGAATCGGGCGTCGCGTGGGAAGCATTCGAATCACCGCAAGCGCTCAAGGCACACGCGATCCAGGCGCTGGCGCAACTACTGCTCGACCGAGGAGAGTCGTTCGGGCTGCACGTGGACGATATCGACGGCCTACTGGTGATGCTGGGCAAGGAGGATGAGGAACCCTCCGACAAACCCGACCGGCGCGAGGGAGCCGGTCGAGGAGGCATCATCCTGGGACGTGAGGGTTAATCGACATTGACAGAACGCCGTTTTTGCGTATAATAGCGCCATCTTATCTCATTAGGGAGGTGTGCATGATAGCCCAAGTGAAAGTTGTCGTTGTCAACAGCGATCCTGCACGCCTATCTCACGTGGGGTAAGGAGCACGAAAATACTGCGCGTCACAACTCCATAAAACACCCAGGCCGTGAGCTGGCGGGCGGATCGCCCCAAGCTCATGGTTTTTTGTTGCGTGACAAAAGCCGGCTATCCGGCTGCGCCATGCGGGGTATGCCAGTTACGAGGCCATGAGCGTTCATGGCCTCGTTTGTTTTTTATGGAGGATTCAGCAATGACGTCTTTACCAGACGACTTTTATATAGACGAGTACGAATACTACGAGGAGCTGTTCGATCCCTTAGCGGGCGACAGCCGCCGGGCGCGCAGAAGGCGCGGGCGCCAGGCAAAACAGCGACGCACGCCCAAGAAATCGCGGCAACAGATCGTGGCCGAGTTGGCCGACCCTGAAGGGTACGAGGGAGGTTCCAATACCACCTACCGACCATCTCGATACGAAGCGGGCTGGCTGCTCGAATCACTGCGGTCCTTTTACGATCGGGAGTTGATCACCGACGTGCTGGCGCTGGTGAAAGGCGGCAAAGAGGCAAACGTCTACTGCTGTGCTGCCGACCCCGCCATCGGAGTGGACCTGTTGGCAGCCAAGGTGTACCGCCCGCAACAGTTCCGCGCCATACGCAACGACACACTGTATCGCCAGGGACGTGACGTGCTGACCTCAACCGGGCGCGCGGTGAAGAAAACCGACCACCGCATCATGCGCGCCATCGGCAAAAAGACGAGGTTCGGCACGCAGGTCATGCAGACCTCGTGGCTGATGCACGAGTACAAAACGATGGAGCGACTGTATCAGGCTGGCGGTACCGTACCCCGGCCCATCGCCGTGAGCGAGAACGCCATCCTGATGGGCTACCGCGGCGAAGCGGGATGGGGCGCGCCAACGCTGAACGAAGTCGATCTCGATCCGGGCGAGGCTGCAATTCTGTACCAAGAGGTGCTATACAACGTCGAGTTGATGCTGCAGCACGGCCTGATCCACGGCGATCTATCCGCCTACAACATCCTGTACTGGGCAGACGAGATCACGATCATCGACTTTCCCCAGGCGACGGATAGCCTTACCAACTATAACGCCTACACCATCCTGGAGCGCGACATCGCGCGCGTGTGCGAGTATTTCGCCCAGCAGGGGGTGCAGAGCGAGCCTGACGCAATCACAGACGACCTGTGGCATCGCTACGTGATGTCGGATGACACTGACATCCCAGATTATGAGTTGTAAAGGAGGAAAAATGCAGACCTACACAAAAGCTACAAGTACTCTGATCTTGAAACCATCTACGCCCAATGCGGCGGACCTGGAGGGCTGAAACTGGCCGAGTTTATGGCGGAAAAGATATGGAGAACGACAGGCCATTCAAGAGGATGACGGCAGATGGATCAGTTTTGGATATGTGGTGGCGAAAAAGCCCTCCACATCACAAGATGAAACTGGCAGGTAGTATACAAGACAGGAGGCATTCGTGTTTGAAATAAAACCCTTTTCAGAAGATTACATCGATGATGCAACAAAACTATTTGCCGCCTACTATGAGAACAATCGGTCTCTCCAGCCACTCTTACCAGAAAAAAACGTCCTGCACAAGTTCCTGCCGCTTTATCAAGCATAGTTGGCAATCCAGGAGTAGCCGCTTTTCGGGAAGGGACGCTTGTCGGGCATATGATCGAGACCGATACCGCCGAAAACTTTATGAGCAAAAGAACCGCCTTTTGCATCGACCTGTGCGCCCATTGCGCGGTTGAAGAAGAAAAAGAGTTGATCTATCAGAAAATGTACGAGCAACTCTCTCGCATATGGGTTGGCAACCGATATCATACTCACGAGATCAGCTACTTTGCCAACGACAAAGTGTTATCGTTCGCTTTCTACCGGTTCGGCTTTGGCATGACGCATTTCGAGCTGCTCCGCGAACTCG
>CAZWPV010000223.1:0-5288 GCA_964635485.1 uncultured Anaerolineales bacterium | reverse complement strand
TGCGCATCAGCCTGGTCAAGCCGGGGGCGGTGGCGACCGAGTTCTTCAAGAAGGCATCGGCCCAGGTCGCTGCTCTGCACATGCCCGGCGGGGAGCTGAACGTCAAGCCGGAGACGGTGGCCGACCGGGTGTGGAAACTGCTCAAGAGGCCAGCCAGGGTGGCCTACGTACCGCGCCTGCTGAGCCTCGTGGCCTGGGTCGAACCGTTCTTTGGTTGGCTGATCGATAGGCTGGGACCGCTGCTGCTGAGACGGCAGAGAAGGCTGGCACCGGTACGGGTTCGGACCAAAACACCCAAGCGGTAAACCTTCCGTCGATTGTCACCCGCTGGCCCGATCGAGCACCTCGCGCACGCACTGGGTCAGCTTGCCAAAGTCGGGCGAGGCGAACGTCTCCTGCGCCCGGGGCCGAGGCAGGTCGATCTCCACCTCTCCCACGACGATGGCAGGGCGCGCCCCCAGCACTAGCACGCGATCGGCCAAAAAGACCGCCTCCGAAACTGAGTGGGTGACCATCACCACCGTCTTGCGGCTGGCCTGCCAGATGCGCAGCAACTCCTGCCACAACGTCTCGCGGGTGAGAGCATCCAGCGCGCCGAAAGGCTCGTCCAGCAGCAGCACCTGGGGATCGTGCACCAGCGCCCGGGCCAGCGCCACGCGCTGGGCCATGCCGCCGGAAAGCTGCGCCGGGTAATAGTCCTCGAAACCGGACAGTCCCACCAAATCGATCAGCGTTTGGGCTTGTTGGTACGCTATTTCCCTGCCGACCCCGTCCATCTGCAGCGGCAGTACCACGTTATCCCGCACCGTGCGCCAGTCCATCAACGTCGGCTCCTGGAAGACGACACCCACGTCCCGCCGGGGGTGGAACACCCGCTTACCCGCCAGGTGGACCTGTCCCGCCCGCGGCTTTTCAAGCCCGGCCAGCAGGCGCAGGAGCGTCGTCTTGCCGTAGCCGGAGGGGCCTACCAGGCACAGGAACTCGCCTTCTCTCACTGAGAAGGACAACCTCTCCAGCACCGGCAGCTTGCCGTTGCCATTGGCATAGTCCATGCTCAGATCTTGAACCTCTAGCAGCGGTTCGCCTGAACGAGTCGTCATCATACCCCCCATCCCGGCCCTCCCCCTCTTTTGGGGGAGGGAGCCAGATGTAGGACGGTTTTGCTAACCGTCTCTTTCGGTCGGATAGGCAAATCCGACCTACTGTAGAAAATCGTTGGTGAACGCCTCCTCCGCATCCACGGCGGTCGATAGCAGCCCGGCATCCAGCATCACGTCCGCCGTCTTCTGCCAGGCATCGGGGTCGGATGTGCCCAGCGGATCGCCCCGCCAGTATTCGAGGCTGGCTTCCAGCACGGCCCGCTGCACGGCCTCGTTCTCGTCCAATCCCTCGACATACTTGCGGCAGATGTCAAAGGCGGCGTCGGGATCGGCCAGCGTGTCCTGGAGGCCCTTCAAAAAAGCGCGGGCGAAGGCGCGCGCCAGCTCCGGGTTTTCCTCCAGGGTCTTTTCATTGGTGATGATGCCGTTGGAGACCAGCGTGGCATAGTCGGCCACCGGGAACTGGACGAACGTATAGCCCTGCTGCTCCAGTTGGACCGGCTCGTTGTTGGCGTAAACGACAGCCGCGTCCACTCGCTCCTCAGTGAGGTTGGCCAACTGGGTGTAGCCGATGGTCTCCAGCGTTACGTCGCTCTCGTCCAAGGCAACCGCCGTTGCCAGTGCGCGCCAGCCGATGTAGCTGGCCCCAAAAGTCTCCGGGATGCCAACCTTGCGGCCCGCCAGATCGGCAGGCTCGGCAATGCCGCTACTCTCCAGCGCAACCACGGCTACGGGAAAGCGTCGCCACCAGTTGACGAAGGTGACGACGGGCAACTCCTGCTCCCGTGCCAGGAGCACCTGGTCGCCGCTGGCGATGGCGAAGGGAAGCTCCCCCGCGCCGACCAGCCGCACGCCGTCGGTCTCCCAACTGTAGTCGAACTCGAGCTCGATTCCCTCGGCTGCAAAGTACCCTTTCTCCACCGCCACGTAAACCGGGGCGAACTGCACGTTGGCGACAAACCCCATCGGCAGCCGGATGCGATTCGTCCGCGGGCAGCAGGCGGTCAGGCTGAGCAGCACGAGTGTAGTTACAACAAACAAGCCCAAAACTTTTCTCATCAGGTGATACCTCCTCAACATGAAATAATGTGATGCGTTTTACTCTTTCCGTCCTTCCACGCGCCAGCGGAGCAGGATACGTTCCGCCAGAGCGACGACGCCATACAGCGACTGAGCCAGCACCATCAGCGTGCCGATGCCCACAAAGATCAAGGGCGTGTCGTACAACTGCTGGCCCTGTTTGAGCAAATATCCCAATCCCTCGCTAGAGGCGACAAACTCCCCCACCACAGCCCCGATGACGGCCAGGGTAGCGCCCACTTTAAGCCCTCCCAAAAGCACCGGCAGCGCCGCCGGCACCTCCAGCAGCCAGATCGTCTGCCAGCGGCTGGCCTCCAGCGCGCGCATCAGGTCGTGCAGGCCGCGCTCCACCGAACGCACGCCGACGACGGTATTGACCAGGATGGGAAAAAAGACGGTGAGAGCGCAGACCACGACCTTGGATAGCGTCCCCGTGCCGAACCAGATGACGAGCAGCGGGGCGACGGCGACGACGGGAATCGACTGGGAGGCGACGACATAAGGGGAGAGCAGCCGCTCTGCAAGGGGAAAGTGCGCCAGTCCGTACCCCAGCAGCACCGCCACCACCGCGCCCAGCCCCAATCCCACCAGCACCTCGCGCAGCGTCACCCAGGTGTGATGCCAGAGCGCGCCGTCGGCCAGGAGGTCCCACAACCGCTCCACCACGGCGACCGGCGGCGGCAGGATAAAAACCGGGTAGCCGCTCACCCAAACCACACCCTGCCAGAGAGCCAGAAAGACGACAAAACTCGCTATTGCCAGTCCAATTCGCGATGCGTACTTCCGCCTCATAGACGTACTCCAAAGAAAACCCCATGGGCGTCTCACCCACGGGGCAAAGGTGTAACTTGCGTTTAGCGAAAACCCCGAAGGTCTTGCGACCTTCGGGGCAACAGCTTATGCTTTATCGCTGCTCACCTTCTCCCATCCGGACTCTTACCGTCGGCTCCGGCTTGTACCGGATCAACCGCTTGCGCGGCTTGCGGGCTTGACGAACACGGTCCTTTGTGTTCGCCTCACCGCCGGTCGGGAATTTCACCCTGCCCCGAAGATGAAGCTATTCTCTTATCAGCCAGGATTATACACGCTTCAGGTGGTCTGTCAAGAACAACGTATAAGAAGCTTTTCGCTGTCGAGAATCCTTGGCGTCTTGTGGTAGGCAACAAACGACAGGCAACCAGACGCTGCTACCCCTACCTGTCGATTCCTTCAACCCTACGCGGCCCTTGAACGATCACTTGGGAAAGTGAAAGCACCCTCCACGGTCGCCCACTCTGTGGGACAAACCTAAAGGTCCTCCAAGCCGTCCCAAGGTACCCCTAAGGGTGATCCCGCCTGGACTTCCAGGTCCCCCTCGTACACGATATCCGGTGTCTCGTACATACTTTCCTCCCAATGAGTATAAGCCCTTGTGGCGGGCAGAAAACGACGAGAAACTACTTATAATGTAACACAGTTTTGAAATCTGCGCAACTCCCAAAAAAGGCCGAATTCGGCCTCTTGCTACTCATCTCGCAGGCGCACTGCACCCCGGTCCAGCAAGTTCTGCGCAAGGGTCAGCACGTCAGTTTGCGTGCGCTCCAAGGGAACACCGTAGCGCTCGCCCAAGATAGCGGCGATTTCCTCCAGCGAGCGCTGCCCATCCATCGACTGAAAAACGTCCGCCCCCGTTCCATTGAGCACGATATATTTACCTTGCTCTGGAAGCACCACCACGAGCTCGCCGTCGCTTTCCCGAGAGACCACTCCCGGCGCAGGGCTGAGTACATCATCCAAGTTGGGCATCTATCACCTCCCAAAAAACACTGGATTTGCGAAAGTGCAAGAAATAGATCGGCACCAGGTACAAGATTTCCTCCCACCGCGCCAAGAGCGCGGCAGAGCGGGCGGGATCGGCATTGACCACAGGAGAGTTTGCAGCCAGTTCCCCCAGAGCCATTGATCGGGGCATCGGCTCCAATCGCTCCTCGGACGCTTGCACAAGGCGCAGAAGAGCGTGCAAGGGAGCCGAACACACCTCCCCGATCCGCCGCCGTCCAAAGGGCGTGGCCCAGGCCTCCCAGCCCGGTTCCGCCCGCCGCAAAAGTAAGAGATCATCGCTCAGGACGGGCTTCCCCGGCGACAGGCGCGATGCCGTCGTCTTGCCGCTGCCGGAATGGCCAAAGAAAGCATACGCTACGGCGCGATGGACGATGCCGGCGGCGTGAAAAAGCAGCGCCCCTTCGTCAAAGGCCCGCATGGCAAAAGCCGTGCGCACAAAGTAGGCCAGATCCCCCGGCTCGGCCGCGGGATGCGCCCGTAGGCAGGCAATTCCATCCCCCGGCGCGATCTTTCCCGCAAACCCCGGCGACTCTAGCAGGCAACACCCGTCAACGAAGCGGGGACGCGCCCCGAAGAAGGGCCCCTGGGGCATCGGGAGTGCCTCATCCTGCACCAGGTGCACCTCCCACCCGGGCGGCTCGTCCACCCACGAGGCCCAGGCATGGGCAAAGGACTCCACCCAAGCAACAGGGCCGGTCAAGGTCAGGGAGACACCTCCCACTTTAAACGTCCACTCAACTTTCGCCATCAGCAACGGACCAAGACTGCGGATGCTCACCCCCGTCCTCCGCAGGACGCTGTTCGTGTGGCTTGGTGCTATACCAGCCTACGGCTCCCCCGACGGCAGCCAAAAGCGCACCCGCCGCCAAGGCCCAAGGCCAGCCAACTCCTGCCTTTCCTTCCACTATATCGGGAAATATATTGCGGCCGCCGCCCCGCTCCACTTCCTCCAATTGATAGAAGTATCGCTGCCCCCAGGTCACGTCGTGATCCTCGTACTCGTAGGAAGCTCCCACCAGCGGGTCGCCCGTGGCGGGAATCGGCGTCTCGGTGATAGGGGAGAAGGGGCCGACGGGTGAATCGCTGCGGTAGAGGAGAAAGCCCGCCGTATCGACCTCGCTGACCGTATCCCAGGTGAAAAGAATTCTGGGAGGCGAGCCGAGATAGACTATGCCAACGCCGAGGATGAGATAAACGATAGGCACAAGGATGCAAATCAGCGTACGTTTCATAGCGCCCGCAATTATACACCGTACGGGCGTGGGGGCAACCAGCGCGGACAGCCTG
>CAZWPV010000222.1:0-5295 GCA_964635485.1 uncultured Anaerolineales bacterium | reverse complement strand
TAGGTTGAAAGCAAGATAATTTCGAGCACTTCCGCTCTGCAAAACCGAACGCCTCCGCATCAGGCCCAGGAACCTGCGGGAAGCTACCGGTTCAACTCGTACACGATGCGCAGCCCGTGCAGCGTGAGCCACGGATCGACCACGTCGATGACATCCGTCTCGCGGGCGATGACCTCCGCCAATCCCCCTGTAGCGATGACGTGCGTCTCCGGTCCCAACTCCGCCTTGAAGCGCGCCACCATGCCCTCCACTAGCCCCACGTAGCCGAACAGCAACCCCGATTGCATCGCATGCGGCGTGTTGCGCCCGATGGCCGACGGCGGGCGGGTGAGGTCGACGGGGTACAGCTTGGCCGCCCGCTGGAACAGCGCCTGGGCAGCGATGCCGATGCCGGGCGCGATGGCCCCGCCCAGGTAATCGCCGTTCTCCCCCACCGCGTCAAAGGTGGTGGCCGTGCCGAAATCGACCACGCAGGCCGGCAGGCTGTAGAGCGCCTTGACCGCCGCCGCGTCCACCACCCGGTCGGCGCCCACCTCGCGCGGCTCGTAGCGCAGGCGCACGCCGGTCTTGACCCCCGCATCCACCACCAGCGGCTCCGGGCCTACGTAATCGCGGCACGCCCGCTCAAAGATCGGTGTCAGAGGCGGCACGACGCTGGCGATGGCAATGCCCGTCACCTGATCGGGCCGGTAGCCCTGGTGGCGGAGCAATTGATCCATCAGGATGCCGTACTCGTCGGGCATCTTTTCGTGGATCGTGCGGATGCGCCAACTCGGGCCGAGCTTGTCACCCTCGAACAATCCAAACGTGATGTTGGTGTTGCCGATGTCGATACAGAATAGCATGTCCAGTCCTCCTCAAGCTAGATGAACCTATCCAGCCCCAAAGCCGCCAGGCTGACGGCCAGGACGATCAACGTCGCCCACAGGTCACGGCGCGCCAGGCGCAGTCGATACAGCCGGGTGCGGTGATGGGCACCTCGGAAGCCCCGCGCCTCCATCGCCGTGGCAAGCGCTTCGGCGCGCCGAAAGGCGGAAACAAAGATAGGGACGAACAACGGTACCCAGCCCTGCATCCGCCGCCACGGCCCTCCCGAACGTACGCCGGCGCCACGGCTCTCCTGCGCCTTGGCGATCTTGTCCACCTCGTCAAAGAGCGTGGGTACAAAGCGCAGGGCGATGGTCAGCACCATCGCCACTTCCCGCACCGGCAAACCCAGTCGCGCCAGCGGCCCCAGCACCGCCTCCAAGCCGTGGGCCAGTTGCGTCGGCGATGTGGCAAAGGTCAACAGCGAGGTGATGACCACCAGCAGGCACAGCCGGTAGATTTGTGTGCCGCCCGCCAGCAGCCCCTCCCACGTCACGGCGACGCTGCCCACGGCGACCAGCGGCTCCCCCGGCGTGGTGAACAGGTAGAAAAAGAACATGATAAAGCCGACCCAGAATACCGTCCGCAGCGTACGCAATAGAGCGCCCAAAGGCACCGAGGCCAGCAGAGCACCGATGATCACGAAAGCCACGAGGAGCAGGCTACTGACGAGACTCGGTGCGGCAAAGGGCAGTGCCATCAACAGCAGCGCCGCCCCCATCTTGACCCGTGGGTCGAGGCGGTGAATGGGTGAATCGGTCGGGATGTACAGGCCGGGGAGAAGTAGGTTCACGCTCTGCCCCCCACCCGCAAAATCTCCTCGGCCGCCGCCTCCGGCAACAGCCGGTCGGTGCGCACGTCCCACCCTGCCTTGCGCAGCATCTGCAGGAGCGCCACCGGCTGTGGCACATCCAGCCCGGCGGCGCGGAGCAGTGGACCATCGCTCAACACCTGCCGGGCCGGGCCATCAATGGCCACCTGCCCGTCGTTCAGCAGCACCACCCGCTCCACCACGTGGGCCAGCTCGTCCAGGTCGTGGGAGACGAGAACCAGCGTCATCCCGATCTCCTCCTGCCAGCGCCTCACCTGCGCCAGCAGCTCGCGCCGCCCCTGGGGGTCCAGCCCGGCGGTCGGCTCATCCAGAATCAGCACCTCCGGGCGCATCGCCAGCACGCTGGCCAGCGCCACGCGACGCATCTCGCCGCCGCTGAGGGTGAACGGCACCCGCGCGCCCATCGCCTCCGCGTCCAGCCCGACCATCTCCAGCGCCCAGCTCACCCGACCGGCGATCTCGTCTTTCCTCAACCCCAAGTGGCGCGGGCCAAAGGCTACCTCGCGCAACACCGTGTGCTCGAATATCTGGTGCTCGGGGTACTGAAAGGCCAAGGCGAGCTTTCGTCGTTGCGCGGCGGAGGATCGGGTATGGGCTATCACACCATCTAGCAGCACCCGGCCCGAGGTCGGCCTCAGCAGCCCGGCCAGGTGCTGCACCAGAGTCGACTTGCCGGAGCCGGTGCGCCCGACGATGCCAACGCGCTCGCCCGGCGCGATCTCCAGACTCACTCCGCGCAGCGCCGCGTGCGCCAGGGGCGTGCCGCGGGCGTAGGTATGGGCGAGGTTCTCGATCCGGATCAGCACAGCGCACCTGCCAGCGCTTCTACCGTCAGCAGGCCAGGAGGCAGCGCCAAGCCTTGCTCTCGCAGGCGGTGGGCGATCTCGACCGCCGGTGGCAGCCCCAGCCCCAACGCACGCAGCCGCTCGCCCTGCTCGAACACCTCCCGCGGTGGCCCGTCCATCACGATACGCCCGGCGTGCATCGCCAACACGCGGTCAGCAGCCACCGCCTCGCTCATCGATTGGGTGATGAGCACCACGGTGATCCCCTCATGGACGTTGAGCCGCCGGACGGTGTCCAGAATCCGCCGCCGGCTGGGTGGATCGAGCATCGACGTTGGTTCATCAAACACGATACATGACGGGCGAGCCGCCAGGACGCCGGCGATGGCCACCAGTTGCTTCTGACCACCCGAGAGCATCTGCGGCGGGTGGGTGCGATAGTCCTGCAGGCCCACGAGGGCCAGCGCCTCGTCGACGCGCTGGCGAATCTCGTCCGGCGGCAGGCCCGCGTTCTCCGGGCCAAAGGCCACGTCCTCCTCGACGGTGCTGGCCACGAGCTGGTTCTCGGGGTTCTGGAACACCATGCCCACTCGCTGCCGCACCTCCCACAGGTGGCGCGGATCGGAGGTAGACAGGCCATCCACCCACACCTCCCCCGCCGTGGGCTCTAGCAGCCCGTTAAAGTGGCGGGCCAGGGTGGACTTGCCCGACCCGTTCGAGCCGATGAGGGCGACGAACTCGCCCGGCTCGATAGTCAGGTCAATGCCCTGTAGGGCTGGAACCCACTCGCCGCCTTCCAGCGGGTAGGCGTGCTCCAGCCCTCGAACCTCGATGAAAGGCCGCACGACGGTCTAATCTTTGTCTGCAGCGATGCGGCCCCGGCCCACCGCCCGCAGCGCGGCGACGACGGGGATGGTGACGACCAGCGCCAGGGCGACCTCGATGGGCACGTTCATTGCAAAGACGGGCACCAGCAGCTCGACGGGCAGCACGCCCAGCCAGATCAGCAGTCCCAGCACGCCGACGGAGTTGATCAGTGTACCGGCCACTCCGGCGACCCCCGCCGCCAGCGCGGGCCAGCGCCGCAGGGGCCGATAGACGTAATAGGCCACCACGCCGATCAGGATACGCGGCAGGAACGCCGCCGCCAGGGCGACGATCACACTGCCGTTGGCAAACGTGATGAACGTCGCGCCGTAAAGGTACCACGACGAGATGGCCAGCACCAGCCCGACCAGGCCGCCAACGATAGGCCCGGCCAGAATGCCGGCGACGATGGCCGGCAGGTGCAGGCTGGTAGCCGCCTCGGTGGGGTTAGGCACGGGGATCATCCCCAGCGGGGTGAACGACAGCACGATGGCCAACGCGCCAAATATCCCGGCGACGGCCAGGTCAAATGTGCTGAGCCGCGAGCGGCCAGCAGGAACGGGAGAGGTTTGTGTCCCTTCCATGATCACTTCCTCCTAGAAATGGATTGTAGCTGGGAATTGAGCGGCGCGAGGAAAATAGAACGACGGAGCTGGGCCGTTCGACTACGCTCACGGCAAGCCCCGTCGGCAGAAGACACTTGTTCCTTTCTGCCGTCTCGGTCCCTATCTATTTTTGGCTTTGCCAAAAATAGACGTGATCCCAGCGGCACCGGAAAACGGTGCGGTTGATTAGATTGTGAACTCGCGCTCACGGCCTCGCGTGGAGGTCCGTGGCGAAAAGCATTATAGTGCAGGCAAGGGGAATGTCAAGCAAATGGGTGCGATGCACTTTTAAAGTGCGTCGCAACTCATGGGCTTGACAAAGCGTGGTCTATGAATCAATCTCATATTCAAACATGTCACCAAATACGTGACGACCATATGTACTGTACGGTATTCTTTGCTTGTAGATCACTACATCCCAGCGATAACGACCGACCTGCAATGAGACCCCAGCATTTTGGAGCCACTCTGCACCATCAATCACCTTGGCCTCATCCGGTGCAATCTCTATCATTTCTAGAGTCTTTGCGCAGTTCTCAGCTGGCACGTGGAGGGGAGACCAGGTCCCAGCATCGGTTAGGCGTTGCATCGTGGTATGCTCTTCATCCATCCAACCTCCTGCCAACTCGGTCGAGCAACACATAGGGGCAAGCCAGAGTGGTCGAGATGAGGTGTTGGTAACAGTGAAAGCGAGTGCCTCTGTTCCAGTGCTCCGAACTACGACCAAGAAAGAGGAGGGCTCGTTGTGAAGGTCATATGCATAGGCAAACGACTCCTGTCCTAGAGAGTCCAGATATTGCACCTTGACGACGTAATCACGCGTTCCATACGGACGTATATCGTAGATGTTTCGAGAACTCAAAAGGGAGAACATATCAATCTCTATCTCTCGTTGACTTGGGATTGATTCACTAGGCATTGATGACACGCCACAGAAGTAGGAGGAATAAGGCTGTTTTGGCTGCCAGCCATTTGGTGTCCACCCATAAAACCAGAAGGTATCAGCATAGCAATGATCTTCAGGTGGTGTAGGCAACTGGATGGGCTTGTCGGTCGAATTCGAAACGGTTAGCAGGTGTGTGGTTGACGAGTAGTGTATCGTAGCCCTGATAATGTCGGAAGGAGCCTGGGAAATTCTATATTCGGCGTGTGTGATTGGCAGAGAGACCATCGGTGGACCCGTTACCACAGGTTCTTTTGGCTCAACACAGCAACCTGCAACAAGAAAGACGATACCGGCCAATCCAAGGCTTACAAAAACGTTTCGCACTTGTCTTATTCTCCTGTGAACCAGCAGCATAAGTTGAAGAACAAAACTCAATGCTTGATGCAGTAGGAG
>CAZWPV010000221.1:0-5305 GCA_964635485.1 uncultured Anaerolineales bacterium | reverse complement strand
CGAGGATATCGCGTACGCGCTCGCCGCTCTCCAGGCGCAGGTTGGGCCGCTGGGGGGGCAGTTCGTCCCGCATGAGCGTCGTCGGGAAACGATCATACCCCCAGATGCGGCCTACCTCCTCGGCCAGGTCGACCGGGCGGTCGACGTCGAGGCGATGGGAGGGTACCGTTACGCTAAGCGTCCCCGACTCGCCAGCGGCAACCTCGAACTCGAGCGACGTCAGGATGCGCACGATCTCGTCCGTCGGCACCTCGATGCCCAGGATGCGGGTGGCCAGGACGGGGTCGAACTCGATCACCCGCTGTGCCCGGCGGCCGGGGTACACGTCGCCGATGACGGGCACGACCTCGCCGCCGCCCAGCTCGGCGATTAGGTGCGCCGCCCGCGCCGCCGCCTTGACCGTCAGCTCGGGATCGACCCGCCGCCCAAAGCGCACGCTGGCCTCGGTATCCAGTCCCAGCTTGCGAGACGTGCGCCGGACGTTGAGAAAGTAAAAGTTGGCCGCCTCCAGCAGGATGTCCTGGGTCTCGTCGGACACCTCGCTATCCAGGCCGCCCATCACGCCGCCGATGGCGACCGGGCCGCCGCCGTCGGTGATGAGCAGCATCTCGTCGTCGACCGTGCGCCTCTCGCCGTCGAGCGTCGCCATGCGCTCGCCGTCCTCGGCGCGGCGCACGATGATGGCCGGCATCTCCTCGCCCGGCCTGGCGCGCAGCACGTGATAGTCAAAGGCGTGCAGCGGCTGGCCCAGCTCCAGCATCACGTAATTGGTCACATCGACGACGTTGTTGATGGGCCGCTGCCCGGCCAACCGCAGACGCTTCTGTAGCCAGAAGGGCGATGGGCTGATCGTTACCCCTTTGATGTAGGCCGCCGAGTAGCGCGGGCACAGGTCGGGATCGGCGATCTCGAGCTCGACGAAATCGGGCGTCGGCGTGATCTCGGCTGGATGCTGCGCCAGTATCTCCATCGCGTCCCGCTTCAACGCCACGCCGAGCAGCGCCGCCACCTCCCGCGCGATGCCATAGACCGACTGCAGGTGGCCGAATGGCCCCTTGACGTCAAAATCGAGCACGGCGTCGCCCATGTAATCGACCAGCGGCACGCCCACCGGCGCGTCGTCGGGCAGGTAGATGATATCCAGGTGTTCGTCAGAGATCCCCAGTTCCTTCTCCGAGCAGACCATGGCCCGCGACTCGACGCCGCGGATTTTCGTCTTTTTCAGCTTGCGGATGACCCTCCCCTCGGCGTGGCCGTCGTAGAGACGGATGCCCTCCATCGCAAAGGCCACCTTGAGGTGCAGGTCCTCCTGCCCGCACATCTCCAGCAGGCTGGGCGCGCCGGTGACGACGATCTCTGTTGCCGGGCCGCCATATGCTGCCTCGGTCAGCACCAAGCGGTCGGCGTCGGGGTGGGGGCGCACGGCGCGCAACTCGCCCACGACGACCTTCTCCGGGTCCCATTCCAGCTCGGCTCCCGGCAGGCCGATGTAGTCAATCGTTTCCACTTCCAACCCGGCCAGCGTCAGCCGCCTGGCCAGATCGGGGATGGGGACGGTGATGTCCACGCAATCTTTGAGCCACGAAAGGGGCACTTTCATATCTTCCTCCCATTTACTGTTTATATTTCCGCTACGGAGCCGATTCACGGCATACGCGTACGAGACCAAACGATGCGGGGATCTCCCCATCCGGCCCAGTCGCCGGTGAAATCCCCCTGTGGGCCCGGTCCGGTCGCGAGCGTGATGACGACGTCCTGGCCTGCAAAAGGCGCCAGGTCGATGCATGCGCTGTGCCACTGGCGGTCCTCGGGGGAGTTGCTCACGTGTCGCGAGAAAAGAATGTGTTCCTCGCCATGCGGGTCACGTAGGAGCACCTTGAACGTGCTCCCATCTCCTCCCCAATCCCAGCTTTCTGGCGCCATCGCCACGCTGAACTGGAACTCGACGGCTTCGTCGGGCAGCGCGACCCGGTAGCTTGCCTCGGAGATGGGGTGCATAAACAGCACCGTCTTCCAGTCGCCGTTCTGCGGCATGGTGAAAACCCGCGTGTCCACGTGCTGAAATGGCTCCTGTGGCGCATCGACCTTTGCGTCTGGCAATTGGGCGATGAAATCGTAAACCGTCAACACCCTCAGGGCCGCTTCGTCCTTGGCGTTCAGGGTTACTAACTTCCAGGCCACCGCTCTCATCTTATCCGTGCGATTTTCGGCGCTGTACTTTTCCAGGAGCCTGTGGTACGTGTCCAGGGAGACGTCGTACAGCCTCGGATCGACGGTGGCGTCCAGGCTCAGTACTAGCTCGAGCGTCTCGTTGGCCTTGTCGAACTGCCGGGCGGCGTTGTACATTGCCGTCAGGTCCGTCAGTATCTTGCGCTGGGGTTGGGGTGAACGGGCACGAGTCGCCAATTTCTCGAAAAGCGCGATACTCTCCTCCAACGCTGTCTCCCTGGGTTCGGCCGTGTACACGAGAAAAAGCCCGCCCTGAAAGGGTACGACCCGCAAGGCGGGATCATCGAAGGACGCTTCTGGTGCTCGATCGATGACCAGAGCCCACACCCTTCGCTTTTCCCAAGCGGCATCTCCTAACTCGTCCAGTTCTGGGCTTATGTCGGCGGCGGGCAGCAGGTAGTAGGTATTGAGGATTTCTTTCAGGTAGTATGTCAAGGAGAATCTCCCCTGATTGAAGCTGCTTGGCAGGTCCAGCGTCGCCGTGACGAAAACGTCTCCCTCGCTAGCCACCCCACTGAGGTACTGGACTGCCCCTTTCCAATCCCGCTCCACGTGTGCGTACACTTGCCCGATAGCCGGCACGCTGGCGACGGCCAGCAAAAGCGCAGCCATGGCCGCCAGTGGGATCGACACCCGGCGGCGGGCGCTGGTCCACGTCCTGGCCAACGCGCCTATCAGCGCATCGCCTCCCGCTGCGACGCTCAACAGATAGATGGGCAGCACGTAGATCACGTACTTTGGAAACGGGTAGCGGCTGACGTCCATCAGCCGCGTCAACAGGAAAGGCCCTACCAGCCAGGCCAGGATCAACCACGCTCGTTCCCACGCCCGTCGACGCATGCTGTCTCCCCATCCCGCGAGACACAAACCTCCAAAAAGAAACGCGGTGATTCGATCTGCGCCGAAGGCGTGGAAGGCATTGCCCACCCAGTCGCCGATCGGCACGTCGATCGCGGTGGCGCGAGCCGCCTCCGTTCCCAGGTTCTGCCCCAGGTGACCGAGTGCGCTGGGTATCCAGGGGGCGTACAAGACGGCGGCGAGCAGCGTACTGGCGCCCAGCCAACTGGCAAGGGCCAGGACGCTGATCCGCGATCGACGCTGTCGCGCCCTCACCCATGCCCGGCCCAGCACGAAGGCGGCGAAGGCCATCTCCACGGCCAGCACGATGAAGGACGCATAGTGGGTGTAAAAGCTCATGGCCGTAGCCGCCACGAAAGCCCACCACCACACCTTATCCCTGCGTGTGAGCCCCTGGTGTAGGAAAAACAGAGACGCCAGCGACATCGTCGCCAGAGGCACATAATGCCGCGCCTCCTGGCAATACCGGATGTGAAACGGCGACAGGGCCATCAGCAACGCGCCCCACAGCCCGACTCGCGGCTTCCACCACACATGCCCCAACCGGTAGACGAGCGGGATGGCTACAGTGCCCAGCAGCGCCTGCGGCAGCCGCATGGCAAAGTCGCTGTGTCCCAGCTTCAGCGCAAGGTGTGTGAGCACGTACAGGAGTGGTGGATGATCGCTTACCTCCTTTTGAAAGGTCCAGATGCCGGCCAGATTGCGCTTGGCTGTCCTAACCGTCAAAATCTCATCGTACCACAGGCTATCGCTACCTAGATCGTAAAGCCGCAGGCCAAAGCCCAACAGGGTGATGGTCAGGATGATACAGACGTGGTGCCAAGAGCGCACAACTGCTTTCGCCTTCATTTTCCCAGAACCGATCCCAAGCTTCATCTTTGGCTAGGCATGCCTCAGAAACCGCAGAGTCTTACTGCAGGACAGACGAATGTCAACGATGTAGTCGTTGAGGTATATCTGACGATCTTTTCCTTGACGTACATAGCCGATGCCAACGGCCTCAATGTCGGTTAAGGTCGATTTCAAAAGTTTCAAGAATCAGGTGATCGCCCACTGAATCGCCAGACGAGTCAAGCCATTCAACTCGCTGGCCACTCTCGGGATCATAGAAACCGATCAAAATCGTGTATGGACCCAGCGCCTGATCGAAATATAGTGAGTAAAAATCAACAATGTTCTCCCCATACTCCCACGTATCGGTGGGGCGCGTCCATAGGACAGGCACACCATCTTGCTGCGTGATCAGTTGGCCGTCACCATCCACGGCATGCACAAAGACTTTGAACGACCGAGAGATTGGTTCGGTTGCCTTCCAGTGAAGGTAAAGCCCCAACCGATGCCCATTGCCTTCGGGGAGGTCGTTGCTCTGATAAACCTCGTAACCTGTTAGCACAACTCCGTTCTCTAATCCGGCTTCCACGGGTTTGGGTTCGGGCCAGTTTCCTTCAACCCTATAGATCGCAAAGTCGTGATACTCCTGGACATAGATGGGTACGAGACCAGCCGGACGGCTCTCTGGGTGAAGCAGGAACTCCATATCTGGATAGAGAAGCAGGCCTGTTTCTCTATCGAAGATGAAAAAGCGGTAGCCACGCTCTTGGATGAAATTGAGCAACTCGTCGTAATCGTTCACATCCCGCGCAAGGGAGAAGGCCATGTCAAAACGCCGTCTCCAGGGATCTGCCACGTCGTGAAAGTCCAAATTGGTGCTAAACACCTGGCCTGCCGATTCCATCCCTGCACCGTGAAGCACATTGCTCACCTTGACTTTCCCGTGGTCTTGCCGGTTGCCAGTCATGAAGCGAATCGGCGTCACCAAGCTGATTACAACCAGGGCCGCAAGCGCCAAGGTCCGCAAAGGTACGGCGATTTGGCGTACACTCACAGTGACCGGGAGAGTGTTCCACAGCAGGATAAGGCACCCCATCACTTGGAGGGGCATCAAGGTGATCAGAAACCGCCTGTCCAGTCGGATGAAGGAAAGCAGAGCGATGATCCCCAGACTGTAAATCGCCAGGAAAGCCTTGGCCCGCCGCCGAAGCGGACGAGGAGCCAGTATCGTGTATAGAAATCCGGCTGGCGCCAGTACCAGCAGGGGGCCATCCACAGTGACGGGGTCTAGCGTGAGCCAGGAGGTCCGCAAGACCCCCCACCAGTGCGAGAAGAAGGGCTTGGGATCGGCAGAGATCACCTCCCACAACGATATCTCCAATGGCAC
>CAZWPV010000220.1:415-5309 GCA_964635485.1 uncultured Anaerolineales bacterium | reverse complement strand
CGGGCTGGGTGGGTTTGATTTTGAGTAGGGCGCTTCGCGACTCGCCCTACAGGGATGACACAGGAGAACGATATGATGAGCACAATTTACTACACACTATCGGTTACCTGGAAGGAAATCCAACTGATGCTCAGGGAGCGCGGCGCGCTGGCGGTGTATCTTTTGCTACCGCTTTTGCTCAGTTCTCTGATGGGCGGCATCAATATTATGACCAACGCCGAGGAGGAGACGGCGGCCATTCTGCTGCACGTTTGCCTGGTTAACCAAGACGCGGATGGTGCCTACGGGATCGAGGTCGCCAAGGCCCTCCAATCCATCGACGAGTTGGACGTCGAGGTCTATGAGACGGCTGCCCAGGCCGAGGATCGGGTGGCCAAAGGCCAGGCGGCGGCTGCCATCGTCATCCCGGCTGATTTCAGCAAGGACATCCACAATTACACGCCCACGGCCATCGACGTGATCGTCGATCCGGGCCAAGCGGAGGGGGCCAGCATCGTCGCCGGCATCATGAACCAGGTGGTGGCCGAGGTGACCGTCTGGGGCGAGGTGCAGTATGGCATCCGGGCCGTGCTGGACGAATCTGGTGCGCTCGCCGGGGCCAGCGCCGAGCAGCGGGGTGCCGTTGAGGCGCAGACGCTGGGCGTCGTCATGACCGCGCTGAACGAGATGCGCCGCACGCCCGCCATCGCCGTTACCAGCGAAGATTTGGAGGGGGGCCAGGATGAAGGGTGGATAGAGGCCTTCTTCGCCATGATGTTTCCCGCTATCACCGTGCTGTTCATTTTCTTTGGCGTCGCCTGGTTGGCTCCAAACCTCTTGAAGGAACGCGAAGCGGGCACGCTGCGCCGTCTGCTGGCCGCTCCCGTCCCGCGCGGAGCCATCGTCGCCGGAAAGATGCTGGCCTTTGTGCTGCTCGCTTGTGTGCAGGTGGTCGTGATGTTCAGTGTGGCGCACGTCGGCTTCAAGATGCCGCTGGGGCGAGCGCCGCTGACGCTGGTGGTGCTTACCCTCGTCGTAGCGTTTGTGTCGACTGCGTTGGGCATCATGATCGCCGCGCTAGCCAAGACCTCCAAGCAGGCCGATAGCGTCGGCACGCTGATGAGTTTCGTCCTGGGAGGCATTGGCGGCTGCATCGGGGCGCGGGCGCCTTTCGTCCGCTCCGGGGGCGTTTTGGGGGTTCTGTCGAGCTTGACGCCCCACGGGCACGCCGTCGAGGCCTACTACCGTGTGATGGCGGAGAACGGGACCTTGGTCGATATCCTGCCGCAGGTGGGCATTCTGTTGGCGATGGGCGTCGTCTTTTTCGGGATCGCGGTGTGGCGCTTCAAGTTCGAGTAGGCGCGGTTTTCAATTGCGTGGAGACGAGAGATGCTGCAAGTTGAGATTCGAGTCAAGGGACGGATCGACGAGCACTGGTCGAGCTGGTTCGAGGACCTGGCGCTCACGTACACCAACCAAGACGAGACGGTTCTGAGCGGCGCCGTCGCCGACGAGTCTGCGCTGTACGGGCTGATCGCCAGGCTGCGGGACCTGGGCCTGTCGCTCGTATCGGTCGATTCAGGGGAAATCTAGATTCTGTGTGGTTCAGAACGGACGCGCCCCCACAAACCCGTGGGCCTGTGGGGGCACGTGTTTTTGTAGCACTGAAAGGGTTTGTTTCGCCCACTGTGAAAATCAGCCTGGAAAAGGCAGTTTTGGCGCAGTCAAAACTGCCAAGGCGCATTTCAGACCGCAAGAGTTGAGACTGCGAGCGCCCATAAATGCACTGACTGAAACAACAGTCTTCGCCCTAGCAGTGAAATGCACCCGTCGGCCAGCCGTATTTGACAGGTTTGCTTAGTAGGGGTAGACTTGGGGACTGGAGGTACGCAATGGCGGCGGCCAAGTCGACGACTGAGCAAGTTCCATATCTCACCGATCCCACCGGGCGTGAGCACCACCTGACCGGCGAGTCGATCATCATTGGGCGGGCGGTCGAGAACGACATCGTCATCACCAGCAAGCGCGTCTCGCGTGAGCACGCCCGCGTGCGGCGCGACGGTTGGCGGGTGGTGCTGGAGGACTTGGGCAGCACCAACGGCACCTTCCTCAACGACGAACGCCTGCTATCGCCCATTGCGTTGCACGACGAGGACCGCATCAAGGTGGGCGATGTTGGTCTGACCTTTCACGACCCTGACATCACCTTCCGTGACACACCCTTCCCGGAGTTAGAGGTGGACGTGGCGGCAGGGGTCGTGCGGGTGGATAGGCGGGTGGTCTCCCTCGCCCCAAAGGAGTTCGCGTTGCTTGCCTACCTCTACGAACACCAGGGCCAGGTGTGCTCGAAAGACGATATTTGCAACGCCGTGTGGCCCGAATATCAATCGGACGTTTATGATTACCAGGTGGAGAACCTGGTGCGTCGGTTGCGCTCCAAACTCGAACCTGAACCCTCTGAACCGCAGATACTGCTCACGGTGCAAGGGTTGGGATACAAGCTGGTCGCGCGGGGGTGACTTACATTTTGCCTTCGGCAGGTTGCAGTGTGATGCGTGACTGGTTACGTTTCACGGATTACGTTTTATTTTCCAAAAATCCGATAGCCGATTGTTAGCTGGCCGATAGGCAGCTTGACCGGCGGTGTGTTATCCTATCCGCAGAGGTGGATGATGGATAAGAACGCACAGATACCCACTCCTGCGGATGAGACATCGTCGTTGGACAAGGAAGGAAAGGGGATGACGCCTGCTCTCCTAGAAGGGCAAATCCTCGGCAGATACCGGGTGCTGGAACCGCTGGGGCGCGGCGGGATGGCTCGCGTCTACCGGGCTTATCACCCGCAACTCGACCGCTACGTGGCGCTCAAGGTGCTGCGCTCTGACTTGGTGGAGGATGAGGAGTTCCTGGCGCGCTTCCGACGCGAGGCGCGGGCGGTGGCTGCCCTACGCCACTCCAACATCGTCCAAGTGTTTGATTCGGATGTAGAGGGCGAGATCTATTATATCGTCCTTGAACTCCTGCAGGGCGATACGCTCAAGACGCGCCTGAACGACTATCGCGTGCGCGACGAGCGAATGCCATTGGGCGAGATCGTGCGCGTCATGCTCGACGTGCTCGATGGGCTGGCCTATGCTCACAGCGAGGGGATGATTCACCGTGACCTCAAGCCGGCCAACATTCTGCTGACCAAGCGCGGCGAGGCGGTCATCACCGATTTCGGCATCGCCCAGATCGTCGGCAGCACGCAGCACACGGCTTCGGGCGCGTTGATGGGCACGCTGAATTACATGGCACCCGAGCAGGGATTGGAGGGCCAAAGCGATGCCCGCAGTGACATCTACTCACTGGGCATCATGCTCTACGAGATGCTCACCCAACAGGTACCTTTCGACGCCGATACGCCCCTGGCCGTCTTGATGAAGCATCTCAACGATCCCCTGCCGCTGCCGCGCCAGATCGAACCTAGAATCCCCGAGCCGTTCGAACGCGTCGTATTGAAGGCGCTTTCCAAGCGGCCTGTGGATCGCTATCAGACCGCCGAGGAGATGGCCGAGGCATTGTATTCAGCCGCCGGAGAGGCGGGTGTCGTGATCCCGCAGCGCATCTCGCTGCCGCTCTCCTTTACCACGTCGGAGGCCCCGGCGGAGTCGGTGGCGGTTTTTTCCGGCACGGCGCGGGAGCGAATAACCGACGTGGACTTTGCCGAAGACGACACCGACGCGTCGTTGGGCCAAAAGCTGCGGGCGGCAGGCGAGGAGGGAACGCAGAACCTGCGTGTGGCCGGTAAAGATTTCCTGGGCGCGCTGGGCGCTGTGGCGCACCTTGCGCTCACCAAGACGACCGACGCGCTGCGCGAGGCTACAGACGCTGCCACCGAGGCCATCAAGGGCAATATCCCCGAGGAAGATTCGGCCGCGATGCCGGAGGCTTCGACTGCCCCAGAACCACTGCCTGCGCCGAGGCCTCCTTCTGCGCCAGGGGCAATGGCCGATGAGGAGGCCGGACGGCAAGGGGAGGAAGTGATTGGCAAGAGGGCACGGAGGCATGCTCAAAGGGAGCGCCAACGCGGTAGCGGGTTGGCCGTTCCGGGCGCGATCGGCATTGTGCTCGTTGGCAACGGGTGCATGTTGACCTTGGCTACTGTGTTGAACTTTTGGCAGATCTTTGAAGTGGGGTGGCCGATTGAGATATTCCTGGTCTCTCTGGCTCTGTTTGGCATCATGTACGTTACCTCCTCCATCTGGACTTTGATCCCGACGGGCATTGTCTTTGGGACGGGGATAATCTTGACCTATTGTTCACTGACCGAATATTGGGAGCACTGGATCTTTTTGTGGGTCTTTGAGTTGCTGATTGTCATTCTTTCGATTTGGACACCCATCTGGTTGGCCGGAAATAGGCGCTTGGCTCAGGGAATGAGCCGTCTCATCGCCATAGTTGGCGGTTTCTTGTCCCTTGCGTTGGTCGTCGAAGTCAGCATGATCATCGGCGTAGGCAGCTTGCTCGATGGCTTGGTCGATGTGCTTGGACCGTAAGGTTCAAATTCGATGCTGCCTGGGGTTGATCGGGTGAGGTGGATTTTAAGGCGGCTACTCCACCTGGCGCCAACTTTACCGACCCAACCCAGCATCAATTCAAACTCAATCGCGGCTGCAAAGGGACTGTTTTTATTATAAAATGTCAAAAAGGAGAACCAGTGAACATCCTATTAGTCTATCCCAAGTTTCCTGATACGTTCTGGAGTTTCAAGCACGCCCTCAAGTTCATTCGCAAGAAGGCCTCTCTGCCCCCCTTGGGCCTGTTGACAGTGGCCGCTCTGCTGCCATCGGAGTGGAACAAGCGTCTGGTCGACGTCAACGTGACCAAGCTTCGAGACAGGGATCTGGCCTGGGCGGATTATGTGTTTGTCAGT
>CAZWPV010000220.1:0-405 GCA_964635485.1 uncultured Anaerolineales bacterium | reverse complement strand
CAGTGCGATGACGGTGCAGCGGGACTCTGCTCACCAGATCATATCTCGCTGCAAGCAGGCGGGCGTCAAAACCGTCGCCGGCGGCCCCATTTTTGTCAGCGAATACGAGCAGTTCGAGGAGGTCGATCATTTTGTGCTTAACGAGGCCGAGATCACGCTCCCTCTGTTTCTGGCAGATTTGGAGCGGGGGCAAGCCCGACGCATTTACGAGACCTCCGAGTTCCCAGAAATCCAAAAGACCCCGGCCCCAATGTGGGAGCTGGCCGATCTGAAGCGGTACGCCACGATGAGCATCCAGTATTCCCGAGGCTGCCCGTTCAATTGTGAGTTTTGCAACGTGACCGCGCTATTTGGTCACCGGCCGCGCCTCAAGACCGCCCAGCAGATCATCGCCGAATTGGACGG
>CAZWPV010000219.1:0-5319 GCA_964635485.1 uncultured Anaerolineales bacterium | reverse complement strand
GCAAAGGACAGCGCGCTGCCCCACTGGCCCGCGCCGGTCTCGGTGGCAAGGCCCTCCAAGCCCTCCTGCTTGGCGTAATACGCCTGCGCCACGGCGGTGTTGGGCTTGTGGCTGCCCGGAGGGCTGACGCCCTCCCACTTGTAGTAAATCTTGGCTGGCGTGTCCAGCGCCTTCTCCCAACGGGAGGCGCGATAGAGCGGCGAGGGACGCCACATCTTGAGTACGTCCCGCACCTCATCGGGAATCTCGATGTATCGCTCGGCGCTCACCTCCTGCTTGATGAGCTCCATTGGGAAGACCGGTGCCAGATCGTCGGGGCCCATCAACTCCAGCGTCACCGGATGACGGTACGGGGGCGGAGGCTCCTTCATGTCCGCTATGATATTGTACCAATGGGTAGGTGTTTCCTTTTCGTCTAGCAAATACTTGTACTGTGGCATTTTTCATCTCCTTGCGTGAATTGATTTGAGAAACCGATGTGAGCGGGGTCGTTCTTTCTTTCGATACGCGTCCTCCTTCTTTGGGAGTAGGGAGTATGGAAGTAGGGGACTGTCCTTACCCCCTACTTCCCTAATCCCTTACTCCCAGTCAAGATGCCAAAAAAGCGTCTCTATCTGCGAAGAATTGCTTATAAAGTCGATAGTGCGCTGTATCCTCGTAAGCCATTTCCTCGATGTGCGTCCCGTCGAAGCTGAAAATCTGCGCGCCGGGATAAGCCAGCAAGATAGGCGAGTGGGTGGCGATGATGAACTGGGCGTGCCCTGCCGCCTCGACCTTTTGCAGCACCTTGAGGAACTTGAGTTGGCTTGTAGGCGAGAGCGCCGCCTCGGGTTCGTCCAAAAAGTAGATGCCCTTGATGTGATAGCGAGTGCTAAAGTAGCTCAGGATGGATTCACCGTGCGATAGCGTGTTGAGTATGCGACCACCGTGGTACTTGAGCCGGCCCGGGTCACAGAGGGCCACGTCGTCGAGAAAATCGGCAAAGTCGCGGAACGTCTCGGCCCGGAAGAGAGAGCCGGGCACGCCGCCGTTGGCCCAGGTGATGGTGATGTAATCCGCCAGCTTGGTCTCGTAGGGGTTGTGGTGGGCCAGGTGCCGCTTGGGCTTGTGCCAGATGTGGACGCCGCACTTGCGCATGATCGCCTCCAACAGAGTGGATTTCCCAGACCCGTTCTCGCCGACGAAAAAGACAATCGGGCTCCTGAACGTCAGATCCGTCGTCTCCTGCAAAATTGGAACGTTGAACGGATAGAGACAGTCGGTGGGATAGTCCTCGCTTCTGATTCTGACTTTCGTAAGATGCATGCTAAACCTCCGCTATCCAAAAAACAAAAACACCCGTCCCCTTCAGGGACGAGCGTCCTATTTCTTCCGACACCCGTGGTGCCACCCCGGTTAGGCCGGCCTTGAAACGCAGAACGCGCCGGTGATGGCGCGCCGTGTGCAAAAACAGAGTTTTTGCCCAGCCTCACTCTTGCGGGTACAGCTCTTCGACCGCGCTCGGAGCGATACCCTGCGCCCTGGTAACGGTGGCGTCTCCGGCCTGGCCTACTAAGAGTGGCGAACTGTCGCAGACAGCCCCACTCGCTTCGGGAGGCGACTCACGGGCCCATTCAGCACCGGCGCTGGTATCGGGCTCTCAGCCAAACGGCCCGACTCTCTGAACCTCGCTTCTCGATACCTACTCTTCCCGATCGCGGTCTTTTACTTTTGGATTGTGCAAAAAGTATACCACGCCAGCAACGTGGCGTCAAGCTATTCGATGTGAGGCAACAGTTCGTCCACCAGGGCCTCTCTGGTGCGGTAACCGACGATGCGCTTTGCTTCCAACCCGTCCTTGAACAGGATCAACGTGGGAATTCCTCTGATCCCCAAACTCTGCGGGGTTTGGGGATTGGCGTCTACGTCCATCTTGGCCACGCGCATCTTGCCCGCGTACTCCGCGGCGACCTCCTCCACAACAGGCTCGATCATCTTGCACGGCCCGCACCAGTCGGCCCCAAAATCCACGAGGATTGGTTCCTTGGCCTGAAGCACTTCGCCTTCGAACGAACCGTCAGTTACTGCAAAATCTGCTTGTCCCATTCTGACCTCCTTGAGGGGATGAGGAGGATTATCCTATGGGAGAGGGCTTTTGTCAAGTGACTTGTTCTGTTATAATCTTGGTCAGTGAAAAAAGCTCACCTTTTTCGTTGCACAGGTCTGGCGTTGAGCCTGGCGGGGGCCATTCTACTGGCCTGGATCACGGCCACTCGTGCGATGCCGGCGGCTCCGGCCAACGTCGCTCCGCAGGTGTGGGAGGGGGTCGCCGACGGCAGCGAGACCGAGTTCCTGGTCGTCCTGGGCGAGCAAGCAGACCTGAGCGGGGCACCTGCCCTGCGGGATCGCCAGACACGCCTGCGCTACGTCCACGACAGGCTGCGGGAGACGGCGCTGCGCACGCAGACCCCTATCCGCGCCGAGCTGGACGCCTCCGGCGTTGAGTACCGCGCGTTCTACGTCGTCAACGCGATAGCGACGAGGGGCGACCGCGCCCTCGTCGCGCGCATGGCGGCCCACCCCGACGTGGCACGCATCGCCGCCAACCCGCGCGTCCGCCAACCGCTGCCCATCCCCTTCCCCGACGTGGGAGATAGAGCACCGTCCGGCATCGAGTGGAACGTGGCCCGCATCAACGCCGATGACGTCTGGGCGCTGGGCTACACCGGCGAGGGTATCGTCGTCGCCGGGCAGGACACCGGTTACGACTGGGATCACCCCGCCCTGAAGAACCAGTACCGGGGTTGGGATGGCATCACTGCCACCCACGACTACAACTGGCACGACGCGATCCACAGTGGGGGCGGCGTCTGCGGGGCCGATTCACCCGAACCCTGCGACGATCACGGGCACGGCACGCACACCATGGGCACCATCGTCGGCGACGACGCCGCCTTCGGCGGTTCAAATCAGATCGGCGTCGCGCCCGGCGCGCAGTGGGTCGGCTGCCGCAACATGAATCAAGGGGTTGGCACGCCCACGACCTACATCGAGTGTTTCGAGTTCTTCCTGGCCCCGTATCCCGTCGGCGGCGATCCCGAGACCGCCGGCGATCCCAGCAAGGCTCCCCACGTAATCAACAACTCCTGGGTCTGCCCCCCTAGCGAGGGCTGCGACTGGGCTTCGCTGCAGGAGGTCGTCGAGAATGTGCGGGCGGCGGGGATCGTGGTCGTGGCCTCGGCAGGTAACGGGGGCGCCCCCGATAGGTGCGAGAGGGTGATGTACCCACCCGCCATCTACGATGCCGCTTTCTCCGTGGGGGCGACCGATAGCGGCGATACCATCGCCTCCTTCAGCAGCCGCGGGCCGGTGACGGTGGACGACTCGGGCCGGCGCAAGCCGGACGTATCGGCGCCGGGTGTCGGCATTCGATCCAGCCAGCGCGGTGGCGGCTACACCAGCATGCAGGGCACCTCGATGGCCGGGCCGCACGTGGCGGGGACGGTGGCGCTGCTGTGGTCGTCGGCCCCCTGCCTCATCGGCGATGTGGACGCCACGGAGCAGATCATCGCGCAAACGGCCCGGCCCCGGACGACGATGCAGACCTGCGGCGGCGACGGCCCAACCGACGTGCCCAACAACGTCTACGGCTGGGGCATCGTCGATGCACTCGCCGCGGTGCAAATTCCGAAGGTCGTCAAGGAGGTCTCTTGGGTAGGAATCCCCGTCAAGCAGTTCGTCTACGAGCTGACGGTCGTCAACACCCGGGGAACTTCTCTGACGCACGTCATCCTCACAGACACCATTCCCGTGAGCACAACCTTCGCCTGGGCCAGCGGGGATCACGTGTATGCGGATGGCGTGGTCACCTGGACGGCGGCGAGCCTGGCGAGCCAGGAGACGCTGACGGCGACGCTGGCGGTCACGGTGGCGCACCTGCCGCGAGGCACGCCCGTCGTCAACGACGCTTACGGCGTGCGTGCCAGCGAAGTGATCACGCCCGTTATGGGCACGCCGGTGGAGTCGTTTGTCCCCTGGCGGTACGTGTTTCCGGTCGCCTTCCGCGATTGGTCTTTCGAGGGCAGCGGAGATGACTGACCTGCAGAGCCTGCGCCTGAAAGCGCGCATCATGCTGAACCTATCCGATCCTGTCGACGCGCTGTACGCCTACTACGCGCTCTACCACGACCCCCGCCGCACCCAGCTCACCGTCCACGAGGACGCCGAGGGGCACGCGGATGGATTCGCCGCCGTCTGCCAAACCGGACAGCACCTGTTCCAGCCCACCATCGCGCTGCGGGCGAAAAACGAGCGTGCAGCCGTCGAGGTTTTGCGCCAGGCGCTCGTCCCCGGCCGCCCCTACGCCGTGATCACTACGCTGGATCTGATGGATGCATTGGCGCAGGCCGTAGATGTCGAGCAGGCCGAGATCAATCATCTCTACAGCCTCGAGCTGGTTCGTTTCCAGCCCATCATCAACGTGCTGGTCGTGACCGAGGAGGGGGTGGGCGACCTGCCGCGTTTCGTCATCCGCTCGCATGGTGAGGTTGCTACCGGCGGAATCGCCGCAGAGGCCGGGCTCAACTGGGCCTCGCCCCACTTCGCCGAGGTCTTTGTCCAAACGCAGCCGGAGGCACAGGGGCGTGGATGGGGGCGGTCGGTGCTGGCGGCCTGCACCACGTGGGCCGTCCGCTCGGCCCGGCAGCCCCTGTACGTGGTCAACGAGGCCAACGAGCCCAGCATCGCGCTGGCCGAGTCGGTTGGCTACGTGGATACCGGCGCGCGTGAGTTCGCCGGGGAGGGTGTGTGCAAGGCTGGAGATTAGGGGCGTTCTTCGCTGCGCTCAGAACGCCGCTCAGTTCTGCTTCGCAAAACTGAGATCGGGCGAGATTCGACATATGAAGATACCTAAAGATTGGAGATTGGGATGCAGGTTGAGTTGATTGCTATTACACGTTACCTGCGGGGAGACGGCACCCCGGAGGAGCTGCTGGAGCATGCCGGGCGCGTGTGCTATCGCAGCGAGGGGCGGGGCGATCCGGGCCGGTTCCTGCGGGCGCGCATCCGTGAGGGGCACGAAAGCCTGATCGAGCACGCCTCGGCCACGTTCGAGATCGGCGGCATCTCGCGGGCGGCGAGCCACCAATTGGTGCGCCACCGGCTGGCCAGCTTCAGCCAGGAAAGCCAGCGCTACGTCGAGTGGTCCGACCCAGAGTGGGTGCTGCCGCCCACCATCGCGGACGACCCCGAAGCGCAGGCGGTATGGGATCAGCTTGCCAGACAGGTGCAGGCTGCTTACCAAACGCTGCGGGAGCTCAAGGTGCGCAAGGAGGACGCCCG
>CAZWPV010000218.1:0-5343 GCA_964635485.1 uncultured Anaerolineales bacterium | reverse complement strand
TGATGCCCAGGCGTTGGAACATCTCCAGGAAGCTGCGGTGAAAGCGCTCAAAGACTTCCTTGGGGGATTTTCCCTCTTGCTCGGCGCGCACGGTGATGGGCGTGCCGTGCGAGTCGGAGCCGGAGACCATCAGCACGCGGTCGCCGTTCAACCGATGGTAGCGGGCGCAGATGTCGCCGGGGAGATGGGAGCCGGTGACGTTGCCAGCGTGGATCTTGGCGCTGGCGTAGGGCCATGCGATGGCGATGAGAATGTGTTCTGACATTGGCGTTCCTCCTTGGCTGACGGTGCGTATTTTAGCACAGCCTATAAGAAAGCGAAAACCGCCAGCGAGGCTGGCGGTCATTTTGCCGTGGGCCGGGTACACAGCGGCCTATCGCGAGCGGGGCGAGCCTCTCCCCGTTCGCCACGGCAAGCACGCCAGTTCCTGGCGGCGCATCATCATGATGAAACAGTGACTCGTCATACTTCTACCCCAAATAGTCTCGCAACTGGCGGCTGCGGCGGGGGTGACGCAGACGACGCAGAGCCTTGCCCTCGATCTGGCGGATGCGCTCCCGCGTGAGCCCGAACTTTTGCCCCACTTCCTCCAGCGTGTAGCTGCGTCCGTTGAGCAGCCCGAAGCGGAGCCGCAGGATGCGCGCCTCCCTCGGGCTCAACGTCGATAGCATCTCCTCCACCCGATCTCCCAGCAGGCTCTGGTATGCGCTCTGGTTGGGTGTGAGCGTCGCCTCGTCCTCAATAAAGCTCCCCAGCTCGCTGTCCTCGTCCTCGCCGATCGGACGCTCCAAGCTCAGCGGCCGCCACGAGACTCGCAGCATCCACTGCACCTTGCGCGGCTCTATGTCCAACTCCTCCGCGATCTCTTCCGGCGTCGGGCAGTGGCCGTTCTCCTGCTCTAGCTGCCGTGCCGTGTTGTAGAGCCGCCGAATGCGATCCGACATGTGAACCGGCACGCGGATCGTCCGTCCCTGGTCGGCGATCGCCCGAGTGATCGTCTGGCGAATCCACCACGTGGCGTAGGTGCTGAAGCGATACCCACGGGTGTAGTCAAACTTTTCCACGGCCTTCATCAAGCCCAGGTTGCCCTCCTGGATCAGGTCGAGGAACGGCACACCACGTCCCATGTACTTTTTAGCGATACTGACCACCAGTCGCGTGTTGGCCTTGATCAGGTGATCGCGGGCGGCCAATCCATCCTCGAAGACCCGTTCAAATTCTGCGCGCCTCACCGGGTCGTGCCCGTCGTTGCTCAATACCTTCCGCGCCCCCCGTCCCGCTTCGAGAGCCTTGGCCAGGTGGACCTCCTCCTCGGTCGTCAGGAGGGGCACACGGGCCATCTCCTTGAGATACAAGCCCACCGTGTCATCGCTGGAGATACCCGTCAGATCGTAGTCGTCGTCGTCGGCATCGTACTCACTGGCCGCCGCACTCAGGTCTTGATCCTCATCATCGATGTTCAACCTATCGTCGTCGTAGACCTCGATGCCCGTCTCGTGCAACAGGATAAAGATTTCCTCGATCTGCTCCAGGGTCTCCTCGGCTTCCGGCAGCAGATCCAAAATGTCGTCCGTGGTCAGGTACCCCTGAACTTCTGCCTTTTCCACTAATTCGCCGATTACATCCATGGGGTCTCCTAACACATGATCACAGCAGTTCCTTCAAGACGGCCAGCCGTGGATCGATGCTTGTCTTTTCGCAGGTGCACGATTCGAGGTTGAGGTTTACGCCACACTGAGGGCACAGGCCCTGACAATTGGGGGTACAAAGGGGTTTCATTGGGATAGCCAGCCAACTTTGCTCGCGCAACAGCGGGGTCAGGTCTAGCCAGCCACCTTCATTCACTGCATAAGGTGTATCTAGTTTCGGACCCACGCCTGGTAGCTGAAACGTCTCTTCCAACTCCAAGGTAATAGGAAGGTCGAAAGGCTCCAGACAGCGGACACATTCCTGTGGCAACTGTGATTCCACAGTGCCTTGAACAAGTAAACCACCTTGTATGCGAGTGACTCGGACGGTTCCCCGAAGGAAGTTTACCTCCAGGTCGGCCATACGCTCAGGGCCTGCGTCTATGTCCAGCGTGAGCGATGTACCGGGTTGGGCCTTGATGAGAGAAGAAACTTCAAAACGGACCATGGTTGGTTACGACAAAGCCCCTTGATGTCACATAACCCGCCCCTTACAACCGACCTGGCGAGGCTAAGTGGCCCACAAATTGCACATATTATAACACAGTTGTTCCCCACCGTCAAGATTTTTAACTTGCAGTATACATAAATTTGTTGCAAATATACATAAGTTTGTCAAAAGTCACCGGAAAGAAAGCCCCGGCGTTTGTCGGGGTTCGCGTTGCTTCCACAGCCTAGTTGTTCCAATGCAAGATCAACGGGCGCGTGCCTGCAGATAGGCTATCTATTCTCACCGTGTAGAAAAGCGGGCGCGTTTCAGCTCTTCACACGCGTGCTCAAGGCGGGAAACAGGTCCGCAGCCAGCAAGGCGTTTTACTTCGAAAAGCTGAAACGCGCCCCAGCGCCCCCGA
Organism: uncultured Anaerolineales bacterium; assembly: GCA_964635485.1. Taxonomy (GTDB): domain Bacteria; phylum Chloroflexota; class Anaerolineae; order B4-G1; family B4-G1; genus JAFGED01. The sequence continues at coordinate 2,804 of CAZWPV010000218.1, read as the reverse complement.
CACGATTCGAACGTGCAACCTGCGGATTCGAAGTCCGACGCTCTGTCCAATTGAGCTACGGGGGCAATTGGTGTATAATGAATGACGCTGATGATAAACGAAAGCCGGATGCGAAATCCGGCTGCGACGACGGCTAGGGGTGAGTGATGGGACTCGAACCCATAATCTCCTGGGCCACAACCAGGTGCCTTAACCATTAGGCTACACCCACCGAGCGAAGCTATTTTACCATAAAGCGCCCGAAGGAGCAACCGATGGTATTCGAAGCACTGCCTGCCCAGCGCCACGAGGTCCAGATCTTGACTACCAACTTCCAGTTCAGCGGTCAACTGGAGACGGTGGGGGACATGGCTACGTTCGTCAACGACACCGTGCGTGATAGCCTTTCGCTCTACGACGCCTATCTGACGCCGTTGACGCCCGGCAGCCCGCTGAAGGGGTTCAATCGCCCTCACGTCGTCGTCCGCAGGCCCCAGGTCGTGTTCTTGTATTTTGCCTCGGCCGAGACCCGCGATTCGTTCCGCATGCTGCAAAGAGAGGAGCTATTGGTGGCCTACACGCCGGTAGCCGTGTGCCGGGGCTATTTCCACATGTCGGCCGAGGCGCGTGTGCGCGACTTTGTCGACGTCGTTCAGGAGCAACTGATCCCTGTGACCGAGGCGCATATCTTTCCCCTCATCGAGATCCCTGCCCCCTTTCCCTACGAGGCCGAGATGATTCTGATAGGCCGCTCTCAGCTACAATCCTACCACCCTGTGTGATCTCTATTGCCCCTTCTCTGACGTGACCAGCAGCACGCGACTCTGGCCAACAGTCTCCCATTGGACGCGCGGGGAAAACCCGGCCCGCCGCAATAGCGCTTCACCGCCCTTGGGGAGCATGTCCCTCTGTTCCGTGATCCGGTACAGCCACCGGATGAAGCTGGGGATCGGACCCCGCCTGCCCGGCAGGGCTCCCAGGGCGACGACCAGCTTGCCGTCCGGTTCCAGGACGCGCGCTGTCTCTCGCAGGGTGGCCTGCGCCACGATGAACTCGGCGGGAAAGGTGGCCACGGCGCTATCGAAACAGCCATCCTGAAATGGAAGTGCTTGCGCGCGGGCGCGCACCAGGGGAACGGTCAGGCCGGCCTTTCTCAACTGCCGCCTCGTCAGGCGGGCCATATATGGTGAGAGATCGAGTCCCACCGGCGACAGTCCTTGCCCCGCCATCGCCACCAGCAGGTGACCGGGACCGTGAGCCAGTTCCAGCACCCGCTCCCCTCGCAGGTGTGGGATCGTCGTGCGCCCCCACGCCTTCCACTGCCCCAGCGACACCACCCACGCCACAAAGTCGTAGGTCCAGGCGAACTGGTTGTAAAACAGACGAAAGGCGAATCGCAGGAAGCCCCACCACAGGCGGCGCATTCATTCCTCCCAAGTGAACACCCCCACCGCATTGCTACGGTGAGGGTGTTTTCGACCTGCAATCGACGGATGGCTTACATCTCGGATAGCAAGGAGATGTCCTCTTCGAACGCCTCGGCCCCTTCTGGCGTTGGCTTGACCCAAGCTGCCAGGTCTATCGAAAGCTGTTCGAAGAAGCTGTTCGGCGGCAGGTTGCCCATTCCATAACTTGCTTCGACGATGCGCGCCTTTACGCGCAGCGTCTTGGTCTCCAGGATGATTTCAGCCCCTTCCTTGGCCAGCATCGGCTCTCCCTTGGGCGCCAACTTGGTGCGCAGGGCTTCGTCGCTGAAGGCATAATCCGACATCACGACCTTGGTCACGGTGCGGATGTCGCTCTTGTCGAATAGCCACACCTCGAAGGCGGTGACCTTGTTGGGCGCGCCCACGCCGATGGTCTCCGAGATGCCCACGCCGCACTCGCCCATGAACTCGCCGTTATCCAGCTCGATGCTGAAAGACGGGTCGAAGTGGTCGTCCCCCAGGGCGTAGGTAGTCGGGAACTGCGCCAGCGGCGTCCCTTCACCGCCCCAGGAAACCGTCTCCACGGGCCGGATTCGTTCGGCTATAGACTCCCGCACCTCGTGTTCCTCCTGGCGGCCGCGCCACCAGCGGTAGAGGATGAACAACCCTCCTCCGACGACGAGCAGGATAAAGATCACGAGACACACAGGCCGTAATATACTCCACAGCGTTTGGAAAAAGTTCGGGCTTGATGGCTCGACGATGGTCTGCACGTCCGCCGATAGATTTCTTAGCCGCGTCGCGTCGTTGGCATCGCACTGTGGCATCGTGCCGCTTCCGCACGATGAAGCCAGGTCGTCCAACACCTTCGACATTTGCTCGACATCGCGTTCGATGGTTTTCTTGCGCTTGTCGCTTGCATAGTCGCTACCCAGCAATTGGGAGCGTGCCCATTCCGGGTCGACGAGGCTCTGGCTCTCATAGTTCCGGGCGACCCAGAGAAGGTAGTCTTCGCGGAAGTCTGAGCGCAGGCTGCCGGGGGTGGTGTTGGTCAAATTCACCGGAGTCAGATACCAGGCGTAAATCATCCCCAAGATGATTCCCACCACAAGCCCCAGGATGGCCCATTTTTGCTTCTGCAAGAACTCGAGGATCTTTAAAAATGTGTTTGCGATAGTGCTCATCTTCGCCCCCCTTGGCTTTGACTGTTCGTGCGAAAGATACTTCGTGTTGTATTGTACCACAGGCGCGCGTAGCACGCAATTACTTTACCATAAAGCGTCAACTAAGGCAAATGGGCGTAGGGCTATCGCATTGCCCAAAATACATCACTACCCTGTCAAGTCAAATGATAATGACACCGGGATGTCCATCTCCTTTCTTTGATTTTGCGTCTCG
>CAZWPV010000217.1:0-5345 GCA_964635485.1 uncultured Anaerolineales bacterium | reverse complement strand
TGCGCGCCCGCTTCCAGCGGTGGATTGACTGGCTGGCCTACGGCGCCAGGCACGACCCGGACGAGATCCTGCGCGTCTTTTCCGGCCGGATCACCATCGCGCTCGACCACGATACCTTGGCGCAGTTGCTGGCCAACGAGGTGGCCCCGAGTCTGCTCGTCCGCCAGTCGGCGCTCTTCCTGACGACGGATGGCAGCTTTGGCCTCGTCTATGCGCGCGATGTCGAGTTGGACGAGACGCCGGAGACCGCCCGGCAAATTCGGCAGTTGTTGGCTGAGGCAGGCCAGTACAGGCCGCCTGTGCCCGGAGTGCAGGGCGGGTGGGACTGGGTGCGGCTGGCAATCCCACTCGAGATCCGCGAGGAGACGATAGGGGCCTGGCTCTTTGGGCGGCGCGACCCGGACGACTACTACCCGCAAAGCGACATCGCGCTTCTGACTATGCTGGCCGGCCAGGTGGCGGTGGCCGTTGAGAACAGCCGCCTTTTCCAGGCCGAGCGGGGGCAGCGGGAGTTGGCCGAGGCGCTGGCGGCCGCCGTTGCCGGTATAGACAGCACCTTGCACCTAGACATGGTGCTCGATCGCATCCTGGAGCAGGTAGAGCGGGTTGTGGCTGGGGACGCCTTCAACATCATGTTGGTGGAAGAGGGAGGCATCGCGCGAATCGTCCGCTGGCGGGGTTATGGGCTTCTGGGCGCGGAGGACATCGTCTCAGATTTTTCTGTCCTCATTGCAGATTATCCTCCCTTGATGAAAATGACGCGGGAAGGGGAACCGTCCGTCGTGCACGATACGACTGTCGATCCCGACTGGACCCCTTTAGAGGGGCAAGAGTGGCTGCTGTCCTACGTCGGCGCGCCCATTCGAGTGAGCAGGTATACCGTGGGTTTCCTGAACGTGGACGGCACCCGGGTTGGTCAATTTCATTCCGCCGATGCCAAGCGCCTCCAGGCTTTCGCTAACCACGCGGCCATTGCCATCGAGAACGCACGCCTGTACGCCGAGCAGCGTCGCCGTGCCGAAGAGGCTGGCCTGTTGCTGGAGGTGTCCAGCGCCATCAATTCTACCCTGGAGTTGGAACGCATACTCAAAGAGGTGGCAATCCGCGCCGCTCGCGCGTGCCAGGCCAATCGTTGCACGATTCTCCTGTTGGGCGAGAACGGCGAGATGCTGCATCCTATCATGTCCCAGTTTGCCTCCGGCGAGACGGACTCGGATCTGTGGCGACGCTTTAAGGAGGTAGGCTATTCTCGACGGGTGGAAGATTTGCCGGAGGCTGTCCAAGTGATCCGGGAGCGCAGCCCGCTGTATATTCCTGATGCTCGGGCTTCCTCCATCCTGCCTCAGTGGATCGAACCGTTCAGCGTGGGGTGTTTGCTTGTCGTGCCCCTGGTCAGCCGAGAGCGGGTTGTCGGCCTGATGGCGCTGGATCGGCCCGAGGTCGATAATGCGTTTACCGACGCACAGGTCAAGCTGGCGACGACCATCGGCGGCCAGGCTGCTGTCGCCGTCGAGAACGCCGGGCTGCACCAGGAGCTACAGGACTATGCCCACCAGTTGGAGCAGCGGGTGATGGAGCGTACGGCCGAGCTCCAGGCCCAATATGCCTGGCTAGCGACAATCTTGCGTAGCTCTTCTGATGGCATCATCGTCACCGACGTGCAGGGGGGAATCATCCAGGCCAATCCTGTTGTAGAAGGGTGGCTCACTCAGACGCTCTCACTGGAGGATGCCGCGAGGTTACAGGAGGCAGTGCGGGGTTTGGCGGTGCAGGCTGATGAGCGGTCGGAGGAGGTGTTGGAGCTGACCGGCTTGGATCTACAGCTGAGCGCTTCGCCAATTTTGGAGCAGGGGTCGAAGAAGGTGGCAGTGGTGATCGCTGCTCACGATGTCAGTCACCTAAAGACGTTGGATAGAATGAAGTCCCGCTTCGTCTCCGATGTCTCCCACGAGTTGCGGACACCCATCACGACGATCAAGCTGTACGCGGCTCTGATGCACCGGTCGTCGCCGCAGAAGATGCGCGAGTACCTGGAGATGCTCGCGCAGGAGGCAGACAGGCAGGCAAAGTTAGTCGAAGACATTCTGCAGATCTCGCGCATTGATGCCGGCCGTCTGGAGATGGAGCCCCATCCGACCAGGCTCGACGAGTTGGCCACGGAAGTTGTCGCCAGCCAGCAGGCTGCAGCGCAGGAGTGGGGGCTGACGCTGAGGTGTCAGGCAACGGGGCCTGGGCCGGTGGCTTTGGTAGACCCCAATCGGATGATGCAGGTTTTGAACAATCTGGTGACGAACGCGATTCACTACACACCATCAGGGGGAGAGGTGGTGGTCTCCGTAAGGGAGGAGATGACTGATGGCAGTGTGTGGGCCGTCTTGGCGGTCGCGGACACCGGGATTGGGATATCGGAGGAGGAGTTGCCGCACATCTTTGAGCGATTCTTCAGGGGGGAGCATCCCCGGTCGATGGAGGTGCCTGGAACTGGGCTGGGGCTGGCAATTTCGAGGGACATTGTGAAACTGCATGGTGGGAGGGTGACGGTGAATAGCCAGGTGGGCAAGGGGTCCACCTTCACTATCTGGTTGCCTGTCGCGTGAGTGAAAGACGGCATCTCACTCTAGTTGCGGGGTTTGGCGTCGGGATTAGTCCCCGATGGCCTTTCGGCTAGAAGCACAATCCATCCCTTCTCCAGCCGCACCCTGCCCTGGCGGCGCAGCTGAACCAGTGCCCGGTTAACGCTTTCGCGGCTGGCTCCGATTAGAGTTGCCAGCTCTTGCTGGGTCATCGGCACCATAATGCGCACACCGTCAGACGTTGGCCTCCCAGACCACTCTGCCAGTTTGTAGAGTTGTCGCGTCAGCCGCTCGACCACTGTCAGCGAGGCCAGTTGCTCGGCCTCTACTGTGGATAGCCGCAGCCGCGCACTGAGGGATCGTAGCAGGTTCAAGGCCAGCGAGGGTGACTTGCGCAGGCTGCCGAGCAACGCGTCGTGCTGTAATTCCAGCGTCTGGGTTTCCTCCAGCGTTTCTACGTTGGCCGAGCGGGGTAGCCCCTCCAAGAGTGCCATCTCTCCAAACATCTCCCCCGATCCCAGGATGCGCACCGAGAGCTCCCGCCCGTCTTCTCCCACCAGGAAAATCCGTACCTTGCCCTTGGTGATGATGTGGCAAGTGGAGCCTGGATCCCCCTGATAGCAGATGATTTCGCCTGCCCGGAACTCTCGTCGCCGGGAATTCTTGGCCAGTTGGTGCAGCGTCTCATCATCCAGTCCCTTGAACAGGGAAAGGGATTTGAGAAGGGTGACCCGGTCTGCAAAGTCTGCCTGCATATGTCCAAGCTTTCTGCTACTCGCTGGTTGAGCGCCTTGGTTCTTACAGGGCCATTGTAGCCTCGTCTGTCCCATTCGTCAACTCACCTCCCTTAATTCCCTATCCCGATCACTCGCAGTGCCAACCCGACTCCCAATGCCAGGATGGTGCTCAGAATTCTCTCTGCCCAGTGGTTAACTGGCCGTACCAGCACACCCACTCCACGCCCTTGGATGCGAATGGGTACCAGGAGACGAGGGAGCAGTACCAGTGGTACCAGGTGGAACTGCCCGATCAACGTGCAGGTCGCGATCAGGATTCGTTCGACCATTGGGCCATATTTTTCTCCTTGATCCAGGCCGGGGGCGGCTTCTGGCCCCCATATGCCGCGTGCTGTGAACCGGAGTAGCACCCAGGCAGGATGCATTAGCAGGAGATAGCCGATAAAGTAGAACAGCGCCCGTGGATCGGCCAGCAGCCTCGCTGTGCCGGTTAGCTCGGTCCACGACTGACCGTCGCTTGCCGTTACGATCAGGATGGTCGCTACGTGGGCAATTTGGTCGAGCAAATACCACGCCAACTCCCATGTCGGATCGGAGGTGCACAGTAAACGCGCCCGTACCATATCTATCGCCGTGTGGACCGCCCCAATCAGCAATGCATAGGGCCACCAGGAAGGGTCCACTAGCGCCGCGCACGCCAGTGTCGTCACAGTCACGATGCCGCCGTGGACCAAGACGCCGACTAATGAGCGCGCTTTCCAGCGGGCGATGTAACCTGTTTGGAACAGGTAGTCACCTAACAAGTGGGCCAAGAGCATTATGTACACCATCTGTGTTCACCTCCTGTGACTTTCACCTTCAGTATACGTGATCACAGGGCCGCTGCCAATGACGAACGTCACATCACGGGAAAAAGCCAGGATGCCCCAGCCACGGGCTGGGGAGGAAGGGCCAGCGGGGATTGGGGAGCGGCAGCCCCAAATCCCTTTTCCACTGTTTTTAGCCAGCCTCTTTTCGTTTGTGCGTTACCCAGGCTCTGGAGACTACGTCTGCGGCAAGTGCGTGGCGATTGCGTTTCGAGGCATTCGTTGTACAATATGCATATATCCAGGGATGGGGAGTTGCGTATGAGCAAGATCAAAGTGTTGGTTGCAGATGATCACCTCGTCGTTCGTGAGGGGCTTGTGGTCATGCTCCAGGGCACGGGCGAATTTGAAGTGGTAGGGCAGGCCTTCGATGGCCACGAAGCGATCTGCCTAGCAGAAAAGCTCTGCCCTGATGTGGTCTTGATAGACGTGCAGATGCCTGGAGTTGGTGGAATCGAGGCGATACGCCAAATCAAGAAACGAGTTCCTACGGCGCAGGTGGTAGTTATCAGTTCGTTTGATCAAGACGAATACATCTATCAGAGTATTAAGGCTGGGGCGAAAGGTTACGTGCTCAAAGATAGTGAACTGGAGGAACTCCTGGATGTGGTCCGGGCTGCCGCTCGTGGTGAGTCGTTGTTGCCGGCGCACATTGCGACCAAGCTGGTGAAACGTGTTTCGGCTGCGCAGGGAGGGCGCAATCTCACCAAGCGGGAGTATGAGGTGTTGTGCCTCTTGGCGAGAGGGCTGCGCAATAGGGAGATTGCCAGGCGGCTCAACATCACCGAGCGTACGGTCAAGAATCATGTCACTCAGGTCATCGCCAAACTGGGGGTCAAAAGTCGAACCGAAGCTGTGACCCAGGCGCTCAAGGATAAACTTATTCGACTGGATTGAGACTGTGGTACTTTGGTCATATAAGGCCGACGGGCACAAGGGCGATGGCGGCATCGCCCTTTTTCGTTGTAGAAATCCAACCTTCGTACGATGACATGTGTGTTAGGAAATGGTATACTCACATAGGACTTTTTGGATGGTCAGAGGGTGGGAAGGCGAACCACACGTTGTAGTGTGTGGCGTGGGGGTCTATTCTTCAATCGCCAAGTCATTAATTTGTGTGAATTGTTTTCCCCGTGCATAAATCTGTGCCTTCCCTTTTTGCACCTCCC
>CAZWPV010000216.1:4961-5353 GCA_964635485.1 uncultured Anaerolineales bacterium | reverse complement strand
CGGCATAGGCCGCCACCCGCTCCTCAGTTGACCAGCCAGGTAGAAACTCGCTCAGATCGGTGAATCCCAGAGGCTGCAAGTGCCACTGCCCCGTCAGCCGACCGAAAAGCGGGGACTGTCGCGCTTGCAGCGTTTCCATCGCGTGGACGTGAGACCCACACAGGGCAATGACAACCTGTGAAGCCTTGAAGTGCTGGTCCCATATGTGCTGGAGTGACGAGAGCATCGCCGGGTCGGATTCGGCGGCGTAGGAGAACTCGTCCAATATGAGGATGTGACGGCGCTCGCCAAGAAAAGAGCTGATGGCTCGCCAGCAAGTGCCCCACGAGTCAAATGTAGGGGCATCGTCAAGTGCAACTCCCATCACACGGGCAAACAACTTGTGTCGCTGC
>CAZWPV010000216.1:0-4951 GCA_964635485.1 uncultured Anaerolineales bacterium | reverse complement strand
GGCCCATTGCCTCAGCAGGACTGTCTTACCCACCCGACGGCGCCCGTAGAGCAATAAGAACTGCGCCACCGAGGGTCGCTCACGTTCCAGCACAGAGTTCAGGAAAGCCAATTCCTCTTGACGATTTACCAGCATATCAAGCCTCTCGATACCGAAATAAGACACGCGATACTTAGTATAACCAACACGTGTCTTATTTTACCACAAGAATCGAACAGTGCAAGCAATGCCATTCCCCAAGAACAACACCACCCCACTCCACTCCTCCCCGTCCTCTCCACGGTCCCTGACTGTCTAGAGCCCGCCCCATCAATCTCTACTGGCGTTTTTGTTCCTTCAACTGCACTCCAGCCACACGCAATATCCATCACACGGCAAAATCTATCCCTTCTTCCAAGTCCAGTCTCTCCAACCTCTTGCCTTTTGTCTGGCCCTGTGGTATCATAATGGTGTGCGCTTTGTCGCATTGGTTGACACAGCGCATACCTTTGCTCGCCCATAGACCATCACCGCGAGAACAATCCATCCATTTTCAGCACACCAGTCTCTTGGAGCACCCTATGTCATCATGCCCAGAGTGTCACGTCACACTGATATCCTCAAGCCAGGCCAGCAGCATGCTAAAGGTAACTCCCGCACGCGTTCGAGCATTGCTCTCAGCAGGACGTATCCTGGGAACACGCGTCGGCGCCACTTGGGTCATCGACCGGGCCAGCGTCGCGGGCCTCGCCCCCAGGATGCCGACCGGCATCCATTTCGAGAATCCGCCGCTCACCCAGACACCACCGCTTTCACAATGCCCACATTGTGGGGAGCCTTTTCTCAACGCCCGCCGTGCCGCGGCCATACTCGGTACATCGCACCAGAACATCTACGCAGCCTTAGCCCGGAATCTCACCAAGCTCGGAGCATTCCAAATTGGCCAGCGCATAATACTCACCCAGAGCGGCCTGCGCCGGTATCAGACGCGGCAGAGACTGAGACAGCTTGCCGGAGAATCAGAAGAAACAGAGCTGACGCGCATCACCGAGATCCTCAGGACAGGCGGATTCGACGACAGCTTCCCTGAAGACCAAGAGTGGCTAAGCACTGCCCAGGCTGCAGCCCTGACCGGCTACACAGCCAACTACATAGCGCACCTGGCTCACGAAGGCCTTGTGCCGGCGAAGAAGCAAGTCCGCGACTGGTGGGTCAAACGCGACGCCCTTCTGGCCTACAAAGCCCGAATGGCCACGCGCCGGCGAAAGAAAAAAAGGACAGGCACTACCACCAACAATCAACGGCAGTTTCAGTCCAGCGCCACTTCACTAGAGAATTGAGACAACACTGAGATTGACGACTGGACGTCATAGATGACGCCGTTGACCGCCCTACCCCGCTTGACAGGTAGATGAAATATGATAGACTGACAAGTACGAGACGACAGCCGACACTGTCGGCTGTGGAAACAGCCTGGCTCTGCCGGGCTGTTTCTTGCTGGCACACACCTCTTCCCCACCCTCCCTCGCCCTGTAGAGAAAGAATAAAGTTGGATGCTGGGGAGAGCGTCATTACGCCTGGATCTCACCGATCTGGGCTGTTTTCGGAGGCCAAAGTTGGATACTGGAAGCCTTACCACCATCTCACTCCGTGGCCAATGTGGGAATAAAGTCGGATACTGGAGACGCAGTTGCGCTCAGATTGCTGCTCAACATGGTTGTTCAGTTCACAACTTTATTCCCGAGTATCCGACTTTATTGTCATAGAACACGCCCCTTCATGCCACTGGTCAATTTGACAAAATCTACAATTTCTATTACAATTTCTGCCAGTTCTACCTGTTCGCCGTGCTCGCACAGTACTTTCTGTTCGAAAGAAGGAGCCGATCTATGTCCGAGTCAAACCCGCAAGTCATAGAGATGTCCCTCACCAAGGCGCGCGTGAGCTTCTCCGAGTGCATCAACCAGGTGCGCTTCCGCGCCGACAGAATCGTCGTCACCAGCTACGGAGAGCCAAAGGCTGCTATTGTACCCATCGAGGACCTACGTCGTCTGCAAGAGCTCGACCGAGCTCGCGTCGACCAACCACATCACATTCCAGCCTGAGGCCACCGGTGACTAGAACTGTATCTCTTGCGAACCAAAAGGGCGGCGTAGCCAAGACCACGACTGCGATCAACCTGGGAGGCGTCCTCGGCGACCGTGGCCACCGAGTCCTGCTCGTGGATCTCGATCCTCAGGGCAATGCGACGCTACACTCCGGCCTCAGGCCCGACGACCAACCCACCCTATGGCCATTGCTGCAAGAAGTCGGTATCAGCACCCGCACCCAGACCGGTGACTTCCACGAGGTGCTCGAGAGCCTGTGGGACCAGCACGTCGTTGATCCAAAGCAGGTACCTATCATTTCCCATCCCAACGACAATCCCTTCGATCTCATCCCTGCCAACCTCGAACTCAGCGACGCCGACCTGATACTCAGTTCGGCGGTCAGCCGTGAGCGCTGCCTGGCGGTCATCCTCAACGCAGTCAAAGAGCCATATGATTACGTGTTCATCGACTGTGCGCCTCACCTTGGTGTCTTGACCCTGAACGCGATGACCGCAGCCGACTCCCTCCTGATCCCCCTCCAGGCCGCCTTCTTTGCGTCCAACGGCATGAATCAGCTCTTCCGCTTCTACAAGAAAGTCAGAGACACCGTCAACAGCTCCCTCGACATACTGGGCGTTCTCATCACCCAAGTCGACAGCCGCACTGTCCATAGCACACAGATCGCCCAACAGGCAAGAGACGCCCTCGCCGGCAGGGTGCGCGTCTTCGAAACTGAGGTACCTCAGAACGTGGACCTTGCCGACGCTTCAGCAGCAGGGAAGTGCATCACCCACTACGCGCCCCGCAGCGCCGGCGCCAAGGCATACACCAATCTAGCGATCGAAATCGAGGCGGTAACCAATGACAGCTAAGAAGATTGCTCGTACTGACGAGCTATTCAAGGACACAACCGACATAACCGAGAGCCTGCAGCAAGACGCCCAGTCAGACACGCTCCCCGAGATCATATCCACCCATCTCATCATACCCAATCGCGCCAATCCGCGTCACGACTACTCGGAAGAAGAGCTGGCAGAGCTGGAGGCCTCCATCAAGCAACACGGGTTCTTCGGCGCCCTCGACGGCCGACGTCTGCCCGACGGCACACTTGACCCTGAGGGCCATCCTTATCCCAGCGGCACCGTCGAGCTCGGTCCGGGCTCGCGACGACTCGTTGCCGCACGCAGAGTAGGCTTACCTACGCTGCCGATGATCATCCACGACTGGGACGATATGACCATGCTGACAATCGCCCTGGTCGAGAATCTCACCCGCGAGGATCTAAACCCACTGGACACGTGCACCGGAGTCATTGCCCTCCGCGACAACTACGGGCTCAGTATTCGCAACATCGCTACACAACTGAACAAGAATACGGCCTGGGTGCAGGACATGCAGGGTCTACACGATGCCCCCTCTGATGTCCGGGACATGGTACGCCAAAGAGCCAACAGTGTCCGGGCAGCTCGCTTCATTACCAGGCTGGAAGATGAGCAGGCCCGCCGAGTGCTCGAGCAACACGTCATCGATGAGAGACTCAATACCCGCCAAGTCCAAGTCGCTGTCCAGCGTGTCGAGCGAGGAGACTCAATCGCCGAAGTGCTCGAGGATCTGGAGCAAGCCACGGCTCTACCGGAAACCAAGGAATCAACCCAGACTGAAGTGCTCGAGATAGTAGATCTACCCGCCGGGTCTCCACCTGAGACTGGCAAAGTGTCTACTGCCTCCCACACACCTACCCAACCACCCGCGCCAAACGTAAAGCGCGTCGTGGATGCTATCGGTTCCTTAAACCGCTTGGAACCCCGTGAGGTTCCAGAGAAAGATGTCCCTCGCACCCTGGGTTGGCTGAAACAGCTAACCGCGCGCGCAGAGGTGATCATCCAGGAATTGGAGCAGCGACAGAAGCCCGGACAGCAGGACAGCGAGGAACCTGCACCAAGCGAAGAAAGCGAGGGAGCGAATGACTAGGTGTGTGCACGTGCACACACTTCCGCTGCGTGTGATCGACGCAGCGGAATGTAGACAGACATATCAAAGCAGTGCACGCGATCCGTGCGCCAGATAAAGCAAAAGGACCTGCTACCAACAGGTCCATGCATTTGCTACTAGCCGATTTATAGAGCGGAGCTACCAACTCCGCCGTCTGAAAAAATGGCCCCTTCGGTGGGGATAGGGGTAGTGTGCCCCTTGCCATCTGCCAGACAGTCATATTATAGCCGAAGACAGATTCCTTGTCAAGCGAATCGCGAAAGACGTGACCTATGCAGACGCAAACAGCTCTAGCCACCACAACCTCTGCTGACATCAATGCTGCGGAGATAGTCCAGCATCTGCTCGAGGGAGCAAAGCCCCCACCCGATGTCGGTGACTGCGGACCCTGGGCAGATGCGATCTCACAACTGTATGCTGCCCACGAGGAGGGTGGTACAGACGCCGTGCGCACTGCATTCCAAGCCCTGACGCGTGCCGACGATCGCCTGATCACGCTGTCATCCTACGTTCCCGAAAAACCACTTGAAGGAGTAGACGAGGAGATCGCCGAAATCCTGCGCCCGGGTTGCAGCGGTGACCTGCCACAACTGCCTCCAGTCAGCCAAGCCTACTCCCTCAAGGAACTCGCCCCGTTCGTCAATCACGTCATGGTCGCCAGCCGGCTGAAAGCCCGAGACAAGAAACGCGCCATCGCTCACGTCATCGAAAGGCTTCTCAATCATCAGCACCGCCTCATTCTCGACACCGAAGAAGGTGAGACCGCCGGCACGCCATACATCGTAGGCGACGACCACGCCATCTGGCCCTTGCACAAGGAGACCCTGCCTGTACGCGCCATGCTCAGCCAGGCCGGCCTCAACTTCTCGGAATCTGCCTTCAGCTGGCTG
>CAZWPV010000215.1:0-5353 GCA_964635485.1 uncultured Anaerolineales bacterium | reverse complement strand
TACTGGATCAGCTTCTGCGCCTTGTGCTTCCGTTGGTGCTGCAGTACGGCAGGGTAAAGAATGGCCAGGGTCCGACCATGATCCATGCCAAAGAGCGCCGTCAGCTCGTGGCCGATCAGGTGCGTGGCAAAGTCGGAGGGCACGCCACAGACGATCAGGCCGTTCAGCGCCTGGGTCGAGCACCACATCAGGTTGGCCCGCACGTCATAGTTGCGGGGATCGGCCCTGACCTTGGGGGCCTCCTCGACCAGCGTGGAAAGAATAGCCTCCGCCTGCCGATCCTGCAAGGGCGCGTTGACGTCGTACGTCAAGTACTGCTCAGTGACGTGGATGAAGGTATCCACGATCCCGTTGGCCGTCTGGCGCTCAGGCAGCGAGTAGGTGGTCTCGGGATCGAGGATCGAGAACTGGGGATAGATGAGCGGGCTCTTGAGAGGCCGCTTATCCCGGGTCGACTCGCGAGAGATGACGGCGGTCCCGTTCATCTCCGAGCCGGTGGCCGGCAGCGTGAGCACGGTTCCCAGCGGCACGGCAGCGGTGAGCAGGGCGTGATCGAGCACCATGTCCCACGGGTCATCCCCCTGGTAAGGGATGGCAGCGGCGATGAACTTTGTGCCATCCAGGACGGAGCCACCCCCCACGGCGAGGAGAAAGTCGATCCCCTCGGCCCTGGCCCGCTCGACCGCCTTCATCAGGGTCTCGTAGCGGGGGTTGGGCTCGACGCCGCCAAACTCGACCACCGAGCACTCGCGCAAAGCGTCCATCACCTGATCGTAGACGCCGTTACGCTTGATCGAGCCACTGCCGTAGGTCATCAAGACTTTGCAGCCTGATGGCACCAGGTCGCCCAGTTCCGCAATCGTCCCCTTGCCAAAGACGATCTTGGTCGGATTGTGAAAAGTAAAGTTAAACATAACGTCCATTCCTCCTCAAGAAGTGGCCTTCGGTTCAGCCCGAAACTCCCGGCGAACACCCGGCAAATTCACCACCACCCAAACAAAGATTAGCAGCGCCAAGGTGAGCACCGCATCTCGCGACCAAAGCTGGCGCGCGCGCGCGTTCACATCGAACAAAAAGTGATTGGCCCAGACGTGGGCTTGGTAGAGGGTCGTCGCCGCCAAGGCAGTCCAGCGGCCCCACGGCCACAGGCGTATAAGCGCCACCATGCACACGAGAAAAAGCGCACACCACAACCCTCCCATCACCGCCAGGTAGGTCCACGATGCCGTCATTTGCAGCTCGGGCAGATGGGCAGCATAACGTAGCGCCATCACCATCCGCACCAGATTCCCCAGTCCCAACGCCAGCATCACCAGCGCCAGCACGGCTATCCACCGCTGGGGCCAGGTCAGTTTGCGACGCTTGCGATCTTTCATGTTCTCCCCCAAGCTACTCGTCCTCATCCACAGAATAGATGGTAAAATCCAACTCGTTGGAGCGAACTCCCACCTGACCATTCCAGTCCACCAGCCTGCTACCGTCAAAGAGCGCCACCCAGCAGCGATAGCTGCCAGGGGAAAGGTCATCAAGCTGGAAAGCACCCGAACTCACGTAAGCGGGTACGTCGTCGCGAGATTCGAAGGAAAAAGCCCATTCATTGTCCGCTGAAGGGTCGAAGGCGAGATCGGCCGAAAGCACGAGTTCGTCGACGAAGAGGGGCCGAGTCCCCGGGATCGGGTCTTGGATCGGACGGGCCATACGCACCGTATGAGTACCAACACCAAGATAGAAACGCCCCACTTGTTGCCACGTCCACCGGTCCAGAGAACCTCCCTCAACGTAGACGAGTTCTTTGGCTCGACCATCCACGCTCAAATAGAGCGGATAGGGATCGGGAGAGCTCCGGTAGATGCGCGCCCAAAGCGTATAGGTGCCCGATACAGGAATCGTGACATCGGCGTGAGCATCGCCAAAGACCATCCGATCCGCCAGGTAACTCCGGCCGCGGAACCCCGGTGCAAAGCGCCGATCCTTGTACCAGGCGACGTCCGACGCCATATCCTCCGCCTCCAGCACGACGACCCCCACACGGAGCCGCTGGCACTCTAGCACAGCCTCCGCCGGGCCGGTGGCATCCTCCAACCGCCAACGCAGTTGAACTGACTGGTCTGAGGCGGGGTCAAGAGGAAACGTCCCTTCCAAACGCGCGAGAGGCGCAACGCATCGCGCAGCCTCAAGATCGAAAGAGTCGATCACGTACAGACTGAACCACTGCCCCTGCTTCTCCAGACGCGCCCCCAGACAGCGTTCCAAAGCATCCAGAACAAAATTCACATCCTCCAGGTCCCCATCCAGCGAGGGCCAACGATTGACCACCACAGCCACATCCTCGAAATAAGCCCGCTCCCGCGAGAGTGCGGGCAGAAACTCCTCGTAGGCACCCATCCAGAGATGCTGCTC
Source organism: uncultured Anaerolineales bacterium (assembly GCA_964635485.1). Taxonomy (GTDB): domain Bacteria; phylum Chloroflexota; class Anaerolineae; order B4-G1; family B4-G1; genus JAFGED01. The sequence continues at coordinate 2,953 of CAZWPV010000215.1, read as the reverse complement.
GATCTGGTCACGGGGCAGCCTGCGGCGCGCCTCCAGCAGGAGAAGCGGCTGTTCAACCTGGGCGGCATCGCCCGAGTCAGTGAAATGCGGCACATAGACCCGGCATCCCGGCGCAACCCCCTCCGTCACCATATCCGCCAACTCGCGCCGCATCTGACGATCCCCGGGATCTTGAACGACGTTAAAGTAGAGAAAGAGGTTGAGCAGTATCAGCCCGACCAGCGCCAGGCCAGCCAGGGACAACAATGCCGGGCGGAGAGAGACTGGCAACAGCGCCATCATCTCTCGCCAGACCAGGAGGATACCAAAGGCGATCAAGACGTAAACAGCGGGAAAGCCGGGATAGAAAACGCGCAAGAGAGGGTGTCCCGTATAAATCGGGATAGGGAAAAAGAGCAACGCAAACCAGAGCACGGGAAGCGCATATCCCGGGCGGCGGGGACGCGAGAGCGCCAAGACGAAACCCAGCGCCAGGAGAGGTACCAGGAGCGCGTTGATGAGCGGCCCGGAGCGAACGAATAAAAAGTCACCGGGAGCCAGCCAGAAATTTTGGACCACGCCCAAGAAGCCACTCCATATATCCAGGGGGGCAGCGCCCCATCCGAGTTGCCCTCGCCTGTAGTACGACATTCGCCCCACCAGATACTCGAGAACGGACGGGGTCGCGACCAGAACCGGCAGTAACAGAGCGGAGAGATGCACTGCCCACTCTCGCATAGAAGCTCGCCTGGAGGCCAGCGAGACGGCCGCCCATATCACCGCGACGACGACCATCGGCACAAAGGTATCGTAGGTCAGCAGGCCGAAAGCCAAAGCCACCCCGCCGAGGAACGCGTGCACGGGTCGCCGAACCCGCAGTCCGTGGGCCAGAAAGGCCAATCCCACCACGGCCCAGATTTTGACGTGACCCTCGACGAGTGCAAGGCGGCTGGCACTCACGTCGGCTATAGAGACAGAAAGAAGGATGGTTGCCAAGAGGGCCACTCGCCGGCCTGCGGTCTCCCGCACCAGCCAATAGAAAGCCAGCGTCGCCACCAGGCTGTACGTGGCGACGGCCACGCGCGCCGACAGGATACTCGGGCCAAGAAGATGATGGAAAGGAGCCTGCATGTAGAAACTGACCGGCTCGGTGCCATAGTGAAACTCGGATTGGATGACATGCTGTCCATCCACCATCACCGAGACCACCTCGACCGTCCACTTGGACTCGTCCCCCTCAATGCCGTAGGGAATGCGGGGCAAGGCATGAAAACGGGCAAAGGCAGCCAGGGCCACCACAAAGAGTAACAGAGCCCACTCCACCCAACCCATCCGCCGACTCTCGACAGGTTGTTTCTGCACCACAGGCGCAGGCCGGCAGATACCCATCCATGCCCCAAAACCGAGCAGCGCCAGGCCGTGAAGAACAAGACCAGCCTCCAGATCGCCGGTCAGCAGGAACATCTCTCCCTCCAGAGCCAAAGACAGGAGGCCAAAAAGCACCACCGCCCGCAGAGCCTGCGACCAGCGGTTCGTTCGCCAGCCCACCAGGCACAGCACCGCCATCACAGCCAAGCTGACGACGGGCCACACAAGAATCCAGGTGAACAGATGCTTGACCAGGAAACCCCATACACGCGCCAGGTCGGCCAGTGGCGGGCGCTCGACGGGGCCGGTGGCTTGGAGAGGGACAACGTGGCGCGGGGTGGCAACCCATACGTATCCCAGCACCATCATCAAGATCAGCACCACCACCATCTCCCGCCAATGAGCCGCGGCCCAGGCCGGAAGCTTGCGAAGGTCGGGAGGAGCGGGCGGAGTGACGACAGGGGGGGAGCCCTCCGCCATGGGCACAGAGGGTTTCTGTGGTCGCTCCGAGGGTCTGCGGAAATAGCGCCAGATAAAAATCAACCCGGCGTCCAGCAAAATCGCTATCGCAAAAATGGCCACGTAGAGAGCGCCTTGATCAAATACCACGTAGCTCTTGCTCCAAGTTGTAGTGCTCCCTGATTGGCTCGACGACCTTGTTCTCCACAAATACACTCAGGGCCAAATCGACAGCGTCACAGCCTCTTGCCCGTCCTGAAGAAGCAGATGCCTGCCTGTTATACCCTCGTAAAGCCCTACGTGCACGACAGCAGTCGCAGGGATTATCTCGGGGATAGTGAGGTAGTGCACATCGCGAACGACATCCCCAGGCGATAAAACGCTGGTTGGACGATGGGCATCGGCCGGCTAGGCATCGTGCTGCGCCAACATCCGCCCATCCTCACCCAGCAAATGCACAAAGACCGTATAATTCTGCCCCATCGGCTTGTCTACGCGCCAGAACAGCGATAGGCGCACCGTGGTACCCGTGGGCAACCCATCCGCGACAGGTCCGAAAGCCCCTCCCGGCGGCGCGGCAGCGGCGCTGTAGCCGATCAGCGTCAGCGCATCATCCCATTGATCCTCACGCACCACGGCGGGCGATACATTGCCCACGTAGCGAAAGACGTACAAGCTATCCACTTGATGGTCAACTTCGTACTCCGTACCGGCCAACAGATCATAGAAAAGCGAGCGGTATGCGTCGATCTCCACCGGATAGATTCCCATCTCCCGGTCCAACACCACGTAATCCGGCCGCACGTCCTCGGGCACCCATGGAAACAGGTAGATTTGCTCGCGGTGTGAAAGATGCGGCACCAGAGGGTCCTGCGCCGCCACGATAGCGTCTGTGGGAATTCGCCGCAGGATAGCCTCGACCTGGCGATGGTGGGTAGAGACCTCAAAACGACCGGGGGCAAATCGGCGCCCGGGCCATACCTCGCCGTTTAAAAACCATCCTCCAAAGCCACAGGCCAATAACACGGCCAGCGTAACCATCCGCCAGCGGCCACGCACGCGCGATATCCCCACAGCCACAGCCCAGTAGAGAATAGGCAAAAGCACCGAGGGATACCAGGCCCCCAATGTACCCATAGCGCTATAC